>JASGCG010000127.1 GCA_030054235.1 Bacteroidia bacterium | reverse complement strand
TGTTCGAGACCCCGAAGTCGCCGCGGATCGTGCCCGGGTTGGCCTTCGAGCCGAACGTGGCACCCATCATGTTGCGGCAGATGGTGATCGCACCGATGCCGCGCACGGCCATCACGACGACGGGGCTGCTGGTCATGAACCGCACGAGGCCGGGGTAGAACGGCTTGCTCGAGTGGTCCTTGTAGTGGGTTGCGGCAAGGTCCTGCGAGATCTGCATCAGCTTCATGCCGACGATCTGCAGGCCCTTCTCCTCGAAGCGGGTGATGATGCGGCCGCACAGTCCGCGCTGGACGGCATCGGGCTTCAGGATGATCAGGGTGGTTTCCATGGGGTGCTCCTTTGGTGGAATTGGGGCGGGAATAGTAGCGGTTTCCGTGGGCCGGGCCAACCGGGTGCCGAGTCAGCGGATCGGTCGCAGGTCGCTAGGATCCAAGCGCGCCCGTTGGTTCGGGCCGCTGGGCACGGATGCCGCACGAAGGCGAGATGGAGCATGGAAGCCGTGAGCGAAACCACCGCAAAGCGTCGCAAGGGAGCAACCGCCGAGGAGATGGCCACGCGCCAGCGTGACATCTCGGTCAGTGAGTTCTTCGCCAAGAACCGCCACCTGCTGGGTTTCGACAATCCGCGCAAGGCCTTGCTCACCGCCGTCAAGGAAGCCGTCGACAACAGCCTCGATGCATGCGAGGAAGCCGGCATCCTGCCCGAGATCGCCGTCATCATCGAGGACCTTCAGCCGGACCGGCCTGCGACCGCCAAGAGTTCCCGTTACCGACTGACGGTCGTCGACAATGGCCCGGGCATCGTGCGCAAGCAGGTCGAGAACATCTTCGGCCGGCTGCTCTACGGCTCGAAGTTCCACCGCCTGAAGATGAGCCGTGGCCAGCAGGGGATCGGCATCAGCGCCGCTGGCATGTACGGCCTCATCACGACGGGCCGTCCGATGGTGATCCACACCAAGCCCAAGGCCGGCAGCGCCGCTCACCACATCGAGCTGGCGATGAACACCAAGACCAACCGCGCCGAGGTCACGACCGACGACGAGGTCAAGGACTTCCCGCCGGCGCGCCTGGCCACGATCACGCAGGGCACGCGAGCGCTCGTCGCGGAAGGCGGCTTCCTCTCGCCTGAGACGTTCCGTACGGGCACCAGCGTGAGCATTGAGCTCGAGGGTCGCTATCAGCGCGGCCGTGGCAGCGTCGATGAGTTCCTCGAACTCACGGCGATCGCGAATCCGCATGCGCGGATCACGTTCGTGCCGCCATCGCGCGATGCCGGCAGCGACGACGATGCCTCCGTGCTCGCCCACGCCGAGGCGAATGCGGCGACGAAGGCCACGGCGACCACCGAGACCGGCGGCGTCGTCATCTATCCGCGTGGCGTGCAGGACTTGCCGCCGGAAACGCGCGAGATCCAGCCGCATCCCAAGGGCATCGAGCTCGGCATCCTGCTGCAGATGCTGAAGGACTACGAGGCCACCGAGAAGGGCAGCCTGTTCACCTTCCTGCAGGAGCGATTCTGCCGCGTGAGCAGCGCCACCGCTGCGCAGATGTGCAAGGCGGCCGATGCCACCAGCCGCACGCGCGCCGGCGACGTCGAGGCGCCGCAGGCCGAGAAGCTCTTCCAGTTCTTCCAGGAGGTCAAGCTTCCGCCGCCGCCGACCGACTGCCTTGCGCCGATCGGCGTGCGACAGTTGCTGGCCGGCATGCTCAAGGGCGTGCGCGCCGAGTTCTACGCGGCCAGCAGCCGCAGCGCCGAGGTCTATCGCGGCCGTCCGTTCCAGATCGAAGCCGCCATCGCCTTCGGCGGCGATCTTCCCGCCGACGAGCCCGCGCGCGTGATCCGCTTCGCCAACCGCGTGCCGCTGCTCTTCCAGCAGAGCGCGTGCAGCTCCTTCAAGGCGGTCCTCGAGACGGGCTGGAAGAACTACAACCTGCAGCAGCCGCGCGGCAGCCTGCCGGTGGGTCCGCTCGTGATCATGCTGCACATGGCCAGCGTGTGGGTGCCCTTCACCAGCGAGAGCAAGGAAGCGATCGCCGATTACGACGAGATCCGCAAGGAGATGAAGCTTGCGCTCATGGAGTGCGGCCGCAAGCTCGGCACCTACCTCAACAAGCGCGCGAAGATGCGTCGCGAGGGCGAGCGGCGCGATGTCTTCGAGCGCTACATCGGCGAGATCTCCAAGGCCATCGGCGCGATCACCGGCGAGGATGCCAAGCGGCTCTACGACGCGCTGCACGTGCAGGCCAAGCGCAAGACCGCCGTGGCTGACCAGCAGCTCGATGAGGATGGCAAGGTCTTGCGCGAGCAGGAGGAACTCGACGACGACGGCGTGCTCATCGTGCCGACGGCGATGTCGGATGCGGGGGGCGATGCACCCGCGGCCGTTGCCGCGCCCGAGTTCGCCGCGCCGACGGCGCGCGTCAGGGCCAAACCGGCCGCTGCGGCCCCGCCCAAGCCGGCGTCGCGATCCGCTGCGCCCTCGCCCAAGGCGGCCACCAAGCCTGCAGCGAAGCCCGTGCCCGCTGCCGCCGCCAAACCCGTCGCGCCCAAGCCCGTTGCGGCCAAGCCGCCTGTGCCTCGCCGTCCGTCGCAGGATGGCCCGACCCTCTTCTGATCCAGCACGAGCACCACCATGGCCAAGAAGACCAACCAATCCATCGCCGAGCGTGACGCCCGGACCCAGAAGAAGATCGTCGAGCTCGCGCAGGCCATCTCGAAGATGACCCTCTCGGGCCGCGAGCCGCAGCTGTCGATCCCCACCCGCACGAAGAGCAACACCGTGTGGAACCGCAAGAAGGGGATCCTCGAGATGGGCGACGGCACGGCCGACCGCCCGCTCTTCGACCTCAAGACCGCGAAGCAGTTCATGCAGACCATGCTGCACGCGAGCACGATCAAGGACCTCATCGAGGCCGGCAAGACGAGCAGCCTCCGTGGCGTCTTCTACAAGGCCAAGCACACCGTGGCCGGCACGAAGGAGAACACCTTCGACACGCAGGACGAGAGCGACCCGATCCTCGAGGACCTGGAGGTCGCCCTGGCTGCCCTGCGCGAGGAACTCCACGTCTTCGCCGAGAACCGCGGCTCGATGGTGGGCAACATCACGATCGTCGACAAGGGCGACGAGATCGATTGCCGGCGGATGGGTTCGGGTGGGTACGCGCTCCCGTCGATCGTCGAACCCGACGTGATCCAGTTCAAGAAGTGCGAGGCGAAGTTCATCCTCCACGTCGAGAAGGGCACGGTCTGGAACCGCTTCAACGAGGACCGCTTCTGGGAGAAGCACAACTGCATCCTCACGCACGGCGCGGGCCAGCCTCCGCGCGGCTGCCGCCGGCTGCTGCAGCGGCTCAACCAGGAGCTCGGCCTGCCGATCATCTGCGTGCTCGACAACGATCCGTGGGGGCACTACATCTACAGCGTGATCAAGCAGGGCTCGATCTCGCTTGCGTTCGAGAGCACGCGCTTGGCGATCCCCGAGGCGAAGTTCCTGGGCATCCGCGCCAAGGACTTCCGCCAGTGCGGCCTCGACGATGCCGTGAAGATCGACCTGACGGACAACGACATCAAGCGTGCCCGCGAGATCGCGGCGTACCCGTGGTTCGAAGGGCACAAGGGCTGGCAGAAGGAGATCCAGGCCATGCTCACCAACGGCTTCAAGATGGAAGTCGAGTCGCTCATCACGAAGGACATCTCGTACGTGAGCGAGGTCTACGTGCCCGAGCGCCTCAAGGCGAAGGACTGGCTCGACTGACCGTTCAGCCCGTGGAGGGCAGTTCGATCGTGAAGTCGCTGCCGCGCCCGGGTTCGCTGTGCACGCGGATGTCGCCGCCGTGCTCCCGCGCGATGCGTCGGGCGACCGGCAGCCCCAGACCGGTCCCGCCGGTCTTGGTCGTCACATAGGGCAGGAAGATGCCATCGATCCGGTCGGCGGGGATGCCGGGCCCGGTGTCGATCACGTGCAGCCGTGCGCGGCCGCTGCCGTCCTCGATGCGCAGCATGAGTTCATGCTGCCCGCCATCGGTTCGCGGTGCGCTGCCCATGGCCTGCATCGCGTTGAGCATCAAGTTCAGCGCCGCCTGCTTGAGCAGCCCGCGATCGGCCTCGACGGTCACGGCCCGCTCGGGCGGAGGGGAGAGCAGCAGACGGATGCCCGACTGTGCGGCCTGTGCGTGCAGGAAGTCGACGAGGTCCACCGCCACCTCGCGCAGGTCGAGTCGCTCTCGATCGACCTTCATGCGACCCGCGTACTGCAGGAAGTCCGTGAGGATGTCGCGCAACCTGTCGGTCTCGCGCACGAGCGCGTCGACCCGGCGCACCATGCCGGCGGACTGGTCGGCCTCGAGCGGGGCGTCGAGGATGTCCTCGCGCAGCAGTTGCGCATTGAGCACGACCGTCGAGAGAGGATTCTTGATCTCGTGCGCGAGGCCGCTCGACATCGTGCCTAGTTCGGCGAGCTGCTGGGCTTCGACGGCGCGCCGCTCCGCAGCACGGGCGCGTTCCTCGCGCTCGGCCAGTCGAGCTCGTTGGATCCACCACGCCGCGACCGATGCCAAAGCAGCGCCCGCGGTGAACGCGAGCGCTGCTGGAACGATCATGGTTTGGTCGGGCATGGCCGATCCCGCATGGGCGGGCATCTGTCGGTCGCCGTGGCGCGGGCACCGGGCCCGTGGCGCCCGCTCACGCCTGCGGCGTGGTCACGCGCGCAGCGCTTCGGGCGAAGGTCGCTGACCAGCCCTTGGCGCCGCAGTTGGCGGAGTAGGTGACCTTCTCACCGTCCTTGAAGGTCCGGAAGCCGGTCTCCTGGTCGATCACCGTGAAGTGGACGAAGATGTCCTGGCCCTGCGGCCCGATGATGAAGCCGAATCCCTTGCGGGCGTCGAACCACTTGATGGTTCCTTCAGCGTTCTCGATCTTCTGGGTGTCGGTCATGTGCTGCCTTTGCTCGTTCTTGGATGCGGGTGATGGCCCCCACGGACCACGGCTCCCACGGACGGGATTCTCGCCCCGGAACGAAGGGGGCGCAACCCGTTATCTAGCGAAACCTTGACAATCGGCCGAACTTCACGCACCGGGGTGCGTGAAGCCCGGCCGGGTGACTCACTTGCGGGCGGCCGGTTCGGCCGGGGCCTCGAGCAGGGCCTTGCGGCTCAGCTTGATGCGACCGGTGTCGTCGACGTTGATGACCTTGACCTTGATGACGTCGCCGACCTTGACCACTTCGGTCACGGTCTTCACGAAGCCATGGGCCAGCTCGCTCACGTGCACCATGCCGTCGGTGCCGGGAGCGAGCTCCACGAAGCAACCGAAGTCCTTGATGCCAACGACCTTGCCTTCGTAGATCGAGCCGACCTTGATCTCGGCGCCCAGCGCCTCGACCTCGGCCTTGGCGCGCATGGCCGCGTTGCCGTCGGCCGTGGCGATGAAGACGGTGCCGTCCTCGTTGATGTCGATCTGCGCACCGGTGCGGTCCTGGATCCCGCGGATGGTCTTGCCGCCGGGCCCGATGAGCTTGCCGATCTTCTCGGGGTCGATCTTGACCGTGATGATTCGGGGCGCGTGCGGCTTGAGGTCGG
>JASGCG010000126.1 GCA_030054235.1 Bacteroidia bacterium | reverse complement strand
CGGCGGTCCTTCGCGCTCGCGCGCTCGTGCAGCAAGGCGCGTGGGACCGTGCGATCGCTGCGCTCGTCGACGATGCATCGCCGCGCGCGACGGCGCTCAAGGGGCTCGCGCTCGCTGGTGCCGGCAAGCTCGCGGAATCACGCGCTGCGCTCGAGCCGCTCATGGCCGAGCCGATGCCTGCGGTCGTGCGCACGCAAGGGCAGCGCGACCTTGTGCTGGCCAAGGCCGAAGCGCTTGAGGCCTGGTCGATGACCGGTCGCGTTGCTCCGCAGCTCTACGAAGCCGTGATCGAGGCGCTCGGTGCTGCACGGGCGCTCGACCGGACCGACTGGGAAGCGATGCTGCTTGAAGCGCGCATCCTCGCGGCGCGCCACAACCGCGCCGATGCATGGAAGGCGCTGGCCGATGCGCTCGCGCAGCACCCACGACTGGCCGAGGCCTGGCGCATGCGCGGTGAACTCAGCGCGGGCGCGCTCGAACGCGCCGATGCGTTGGCCATCGCCGATGGCATCGATGCCTTCTCGCCGGCGTGTGCGGCGGCTGCGCTCCTGCGTGCGCGCACGGCGCTGATGCAGGACGACGCCGACGGCGCCGAACCGATGCTGCGCCAGGTGCTCGCTACCGCGCCCACGCAGCCGGATGCCCTGGCTTACCTGGCCGCCATGCACGCGGTGCGCTTCCGGCCCGAGGCCATGGAGCAGGCCCTCGCCGATGCCGATCGTGCCGCACCCGGCAGCCCGCACGCACCGCTCGAGGTGGGCCGCATGCTGTCGCGTCGCCGTCAGTACGAGGACGCGGCGGTGCTCCTGCGCCGGGCGTGGGACCGTGCGCCGGAGTGGAGCGAGCCCCCGATGGAGCTCGGCCTGATGGACATGCAGTCGGGCGAGGATGCACGTGCGCTCGAAGCGCTGCGGGCAGCCGTCGAACGCGATCCCTTCAACGTCGGGGCCACGCTGAGCCTTCGCTTGCTCGAGGACATGGCGCCATGGCCCGTGCGGGAGGGCCGCCACTTCACGCTTCGTTCGCAGCCGGGCATCGATGATGCAATGGCCGATGGCATGCTTGCGCAACTCGATGCGATGCACGAGGAGGTCTGCGCGCGGCTTGGCCACGAGCCGTCGCGGCGCACGCGGATCGAACTCATGCCCGACCACGAGTGGTTCGGGGTGCGGCTCACCGGCCTGCCCGCGATCCACACGATCGCGGCGTGCACGGGGCCGGTGATCGCGATGGAAGTCCCCCGCGAGGGCAGCCGCAAGAAGCACCTGGGGCTCTTCGACTGGCTCGACGTGGTCCGCCACGAGTATGTGCACACGGTCACGCTCTCGCAGACCCGCAACCGCATCCCGCACTGGATGACCGAGGCGATCGCCGTCGACCTGCAGCACAAGCGCCGCGACTACAAGGACTGCCAGATGCTGGCCGCTGCGGTCGAGGGTGGCACGCTCTTCGATTTCGACTCGATCCTGCTGGCGTTCGTGCGGCCCGCGAAGCCGACCGATCGCGCGCAGGCCTACGCGCAGGGCCACTGGTGGGTCGAGTTCATCCGCGAGACGTGGGGCGACGAGGCCCTTCGCCGCATGCTGGCGCTCTATGCCGAGGGTGCCACCGAATCGCAGGCGCTCGCGCAGGTGCTCGAGGTGTCGAAGGAGGAGTTCCTCCAGCGCTTCACGCCGTGGGCACGTGCGCAGGTCAAGGCGTGGGGGCTCGCCCCCGAGCCAGCGGCGGATGCGCTCCTCGGCAAGGACCGCGTGGAGCCGGTGAGCGACAAGGAACTCGATCTGCTGCTGCGCACGCATCCGGACCATCCCGATCTCCTGGAGCTTGCCGTGCGACGGCGCACCGAGCGCGGCGAGGGCGATGCACCCGAGGTGATCGCGCTGCTCGAGCGCTACTGCCGCGCGCGCCCGGTGGATCCCTTCCCGCATCGCAAGCTGGCCGAAGTGGCGCTCATTGCAGGCCGCGATGCCGATGCCGCGCCGCACCTGGAGCGACTCGATGCCGTCACCGACCGCGAGAACTCCTACGCGATCGAGCTGGCGCGCATCGCCCGTGCCGCCGGTGACGGTGCCCGCGCCGGCGTCCACATCGAGCGCGCCGTGCGCATCAATCCCTTCGATCCATCGCTGCGGGAACTCGCCGCGGCCACGCAGCTCGAGGCCGGCAATCTTGCTGCGGCGCGGGTGCATGTGGTGGCGCTGGGGATCCTCGAACCAGCTCGCGAGCAGCATCGCCGCCGGCTGGCTCGACTGGACGAACTGATCGCGAACGCCCGCTGAGAAGCCGGCGATCCGCACGAGTGCCGTGTGCTCACGAGCGGCTCCGCGTGCCGCATCGGCAGGTTCAGCCGCCGCGCATCCACGGAAGCCCATCAAGATCGACGTTGCCTCCACAGAGCACCACGCCCGTGGGAACGGGCTCTCGCGCGCGGAACGACTCCTGCACCGCAACCGCCACGCCCACCGCGCTGCTCGGCTCGATCACGATCTTCATGCGTTCCCAGACCAGGCGCATGGCGGCAATGATCTCGTCCTCGGTCACGGTGATGACCTCGTCGACCAGATCACGCACGACCGGCAGGGTGAGCTCTCCGAGCGGCGTCCGCAGCCCGTCGGCGATCGTCCGCGTGGGCGGCACGGGCTCGATGCGGCCCGTTCGCTTGGCGATGGCCGCATCGCCGGCGTTGAGCGGTTCTGCGGCGATCACGCGCAGGTCAGGACGCAGCGCCTTCATGGCGATGGCGATCCCGCTGATCAGGCCTCCGCCGCCGATCGGCACGATGACCGCGCCGAGTCCAGGGCACTGCTCCAGGAACTCCAGCGCCACCGTGCCTTGGCCCGCGATGATGTGCGGATGGTCAAAGGGCGGGATCAGCGTGGCGCCCGTGTCGGCGACCACGCGCTCGGCCGCGGCGGCGCGGGCCGCAGCGTTGGGCTCGCATTCGACGATCGTGGCGCCGTGCGATCGCACCGCGTCCTTCTTCACGCGTGCGGAGTCGTGCGGCATCACGACCGTGCAGGGGATGCCGCGCAGTCGTGCCGCGAGTGCCAGCGCCTGGCCGTGGTTGCCGCTGGAATGGGTGACCACGCCGCGGGCGGCGCGATCGTCGGGCAGGCGGAGCACGGCGTTCGTCGCGCCCCGCAGCTTGAACGAACCAGTGCGCTGCATCGATTCGCACTTGAAGTGCAGGGGGCGGCCAGAGAGGGCATCCATCGTGCGGCACGTCATGACCGGCGTGCAGTGCACGAACGGTGCGATGCGCTCCAAGGCGCCTTGGATGTCGCTCAGGCTGGCAGCATGCATGCCGCGCAGGCTAGCTGCGTGCCATCACTCCTCGTCGGCGCCGCACCAGACGAACGATTCCTTGAGGATCGCGTGGTACGGGCAGAGCTCGACTGCAGCGATGCCCGGCAGGGCGGTCACGCGATCGGCAAGCGCCTGCAGCGCCTGGCCATGGGCCGCGCTGCACTCCATGGCGAGCGGGCTCGGGCCCGACACCATCGCGATGTAGCTGGGGTTGGCCACGGCCTTGGCAGCTTCAAGCGCTTGGCCGGTGGCGATGCGCGAACGCACGAACAGCAGTCCAGTGGCACGCAATCCGACGCGCGATGGCTCGGGGAAGGCCAACATCCTGATCAGTTGATCGTCGATGAGGTGACGAAAGCGCTCGGCCGCCGCTGTCGAGGAAATGCCGGCCACCTCACCCAGCGTGGCGAACGTGGCACGGCCGTCGCGCTGCAGTTCACGGATGATGGCGCGGTTCACGCGATCAAGCGGGCGGCCGCCGCGCCAGTGGTGGCGGTGGGCATCCGTCGTCTCCTGCGTGCCGAAGCTGTCCAGGACCATTCGTGCATCCACGACCGTCGCGTCGGGATCCGTACGGAGGTCACGGTCGAGCAGGGCACGGAACGCCGTGCCGTCGGCAGCCGAGCCGTGCAGGACCAGCGCATTGGCCGGGCCGTCGAGCGGTCCCGTCGTGGCGATGAAGTGAATCCATTCGTGCGCGGCAAGGCGTTGGCCCAGCGCCACGGGATCGGGGCTCTGCACGATCATGATCGCGCTGGCCGAAAGCCCGGCGCGGTCGAGCGACATGAACGCGCGGATGCGAACCGCGTGTTCAGCGACGAGCCGATTCAGGCGGCGGCTGATGTTCGCTTCGGAGCAGTCGAGTGCCTTGGCGAGATCGCGGCCCGACGCACGGGGTTCAGCCACGAGGCGATCGACCAAGGCACGGTCGGCCGGCTCCAGATCGGGCAGGCCGCCTTCGTTGAAGATCGTGCGGGTCAGCATGAGGCTGCCTTGCACGATCCGGATTGCCCCCGGAGACCCCCGGACATCGTTCGTTCGATGCCCATGTGTGCTCCTTTGAGTTGACTGACTCGGCGATGCTAGCGGTCTCGCCTATGCTCTGTTGGTCGCTCGGGGCGTCCTTCGGGACTGAGAAGCACCCGCTGAACCTGATCCGGATCATGCCGGCGTAGGAATGCGACAGGGCGCTTGGGCGCCTTCAGCGGGGCCCCGTCGACCGAGGTTCCGCTCATGATCACTGCTGCCAACGCCAATCTGACCCGTCCTGAACTGCCTTTGAACGGCGCCCGCAACCCGTCGTCGCAGGCCCAAGGGACGAATCCCGGCTGCTTCGCCAACGCACCCGACATTGGCGGACCGCTGTCCTTCAGCAGCCCCGACACGCCCGGCATGCCGGGGCCGAGCGGCAAGACGGCGTGGGACTTCCTCCCCGATGGATGGTCGGTCGTCACGCTGGCGCAGGCTCCTGCCGGACCGGCCTGCGTGAACTGCTGCGGCGATGGCCATTCGGTCGTCGAGTTCCAGACCGCGCGTGGCCAGTGGCTGCGCGTGATCCACCCGAAGGGCTTCGCGCCCATCACGCAGCTCGAGTCGGCCCGCTTGGGGATCGTGACCCCGCAGATGGCGCGCGTGGCCGAGCGCGAAGGGCACCTGACCGCGACCGAGGTGCGCGATGAGATCGCCGCAGGCCGCATGGTGATCCCCGCGAACACGGTGCACCTGGCGCACAAGCTCGATCCCATGGCGATCGGCCGTGCGAGCAAGACCAAGATCAACGCCAACATGGGCGCGAGCCCGGTGTCGAGCGGCACGCATGAAGAGGTCGAGAAGCTGCAGTGGGCCGAGCGCTGGGGCGCGGACACCGTCATGGACCTGTCGACGGGCGGCAACCTGGACGAGTGCCGCGATGCGATCTGCCGCAACGCGACGGTGCCGATCGGGACCGTGCCGATCTACAGCATGATCATCGGCCGGAAGATCGAGGATCTGGACGACGCGATCGTGCTCGACACGCTGCGGCACCAGGCGCGCCAGGGCGTGGACTACTTCACCATCCATGCCGGCGTGCTGCGCGAGCACCTGCCGTTCATCAAGAAGCGCCTGATCGGGATAGTTAGCCGCGGCGGCTCGCTCCTGGCCAAGTGGATGCTCGTGCACAACCGCCAGAACCTCATGTACACCGAGTGGGAGCGGATCTGCGACGTGATGCGCGAGTACGACGTCACGTTCTCGATCGGCGACGGCCTGCGCCCGGGCGGCCTGGCCGAT
>JASGCG010000125.1 GCA_030054235.1 Bacteroidia bacterium | reverse complement strand
GGGCGTTCGCTTCATCGCGACGACCGACGAGCAGCCGGATGCGGTCCGCGCGTGGTACGGCAAGGCCGGCGTCGCGGACCACTTCCCGTGCGCCGTCACCGCTGACCCCGATCGCAGCGTGCTCGCACTCTTCCAGCACGGCACGTACCGCACCTCCACCCCGCGGTTCTTCATCATCAAGGACGGCGTCGTGCAGTGGTACGGCCACCCTAAGGTCAGCCGGCCGGTCCTCGATGCGCTGCTCGCCGGCACGTGGGACCCGCGTTCGGAATTGGCCGATGCCGTCACGGAGAGCAACGTCGCGCGCGCAAAGAACGCAACCGACACGATGATCCGCTGGTGCGACCGCTCGGGCGATTGGCAGCCGCTGCTCGAGACCCTCGACAACGTCCGCGCGGCGATTCCCGAGCGCGCTGGGCAGTACGAATCGCAGCGGTTCCTGATCATGATCGGCCTGGCCAAGCAGGTCGAGCAGGGCTACGCGTTCGGCCGCGCGGTGGCGAAGGCCCGCGCCACCGAGATGGAGACGCTGCGGGCGATGTCCCGCGCGATCCTCGAGACGCCGTTCGTGAAGGTCCGTGACCTCGACTTCGCGATGGAGCTGGCGGTCGCCGCCGACACGCTGGCCAAGGGCGAGGATGCCCGCGCCGCAGACACCCTCGCGCTGGCGAATTACTCGAAGGGCAACCGCGAGGCCGCCGTCGCCAGCGGCGAGCGCGCGGTGCGGCTCGAGACCGATCCGTCGATGAAGCGCAAGTACGAGCAGGCGCTGCAGAAGTACCGCACGGGACCGATGGGGCCCGAACCCAGCAAGGACCACGAGCCCACTCCTGGCGATGCACCTGCGCAACCGCCACGGCGAGGCCAGCGACCGGCCGGTCAGTGAATGAGCCTGTTGATTCGTGATGGTGCGTGCCGGTCCGTGATGGAGCCTCACGGACCGTGATGGATCGGTCGCGGGCAGGTTTGACCGCGATCAGCGAAGCTTGGCTTCGAGCTCTTCCCAGCGTGCGTAGAGCCGGGCCACCTCGGTGTGCGCCGCGGCCGACGCGTCGCAGGCCTTGCGGAACGCGACGTGGTTCGACTGCAGCGACGGCTCGTTCATGTGCTCATCGGCCTTGGCTGCAGCAAGCTCCGCAGCAGCGATCGCAGCCTCGATGCCGTCGTATTCACGCTGGTCGTTGTAGCTGAGTTTCTTGCGCTGCGGCTGGGCCGGCGCGCTCGCGGCAGCCGGGCGCGGTGCTGCGACCCGCGGCGCAAGCGCCTCGGCGGCGGCTTCGAACGACTTGAGCGCGCGCAGCGCCTGTTCGAGATCCGCGACCTGCGCCGACTGGCCACCGGGGCCGCCCAGCACGATCACCTGGGTCGCGAGCCGCTCGAGCATCGCGCGATCGTGCGTCACCAGCAGCACCGGTCCGTCGAACTCCTCGATCGACTGCTCGAGCACGCCGAGCGTGGGCAGGTCGAGGTCGTTGGTGGGTTCGTCGAGCACGAGCACGTCGGCTGGCTCGAGCATCATGCGCGCAATGTGCGCGCGTGCCAGCTCGCCGCCGGAGAGCCTCGAGACCTGCTGCAGGAGCTGGTCATCATCGAAGAGGAAGCGGCGCGACCAGGCCGTGATGTGCATCTCGCTGTCGCGAAAGCGCACCTTGTCGCCCAAGGGGCAGATGGCGTCCTTGAGCGTCATCGTGCCATCGAGTTCGGCCCGCTGCTGCGAGAGCGTGACCACGCGCGGGGCTGGATCGGCTCGGCCGACCGTCCCGGAATCAGGCGTGCGCTCCCCCACCAGCGTGCGCAGGAGCGTGGTCTTGCCAGAGCCGTTGGGGCCCATGACAGCGATGCAGTCGCCCGGCACGAGCTCGACATCGAGCCCCGAGAACAGCGTGCGGCCGCCGAGTGCGACCGAGATGCCCTCGGCCCACATGAGTCGGCGCGTGCGGCGTCCGCTGCCCGTGAAGTCCACGCGCGCGCCGCCGGATGCAGCTGCGGCGTTGCGCTTCGAAAGCTCGGCCAGCTGATCGCGGCGGTCCGCGCTGTCGTCGATGCGGCCCTTCGCCTTCGTGCGCCGGGCCTGCGCACCACGGCCGAGCCATGCGTTGTCGATGCGCACTTCGTTGGCCAGCGAGGCCTGCGCTCGCGCTTGGGCCTCGAGGAACTCGGTCTTGCGGCGCGCGAACTCGTCGACTCCGCCGTCGGCGACGAAGACGCCGCCGGGATACGCACGCGACAGTTCGCCCACGCGCGTGGCCACGCGCTCAAGGAAGACGCGGTCATGGGTCACGAACACGCTGGTGCCGGCGCGGATGTCCTGTGCTCCCTTCACCAGGAACCGCTCGAGCCATTCAAGGCCCTCGACGTCGAGATGATTGGTCGGTTCATCGAGCAAGAGCAGATCCGGCGTGCCGCCCGCGCGAGCCAGGCCCGCCGCGATCGAGCAGCGCTTGCGCCAGCCCCCCGAGAGCGTGGAGAGCGGCACGTCCATGCGCTCCTCCTCGAAGCCGATCTTGCCCAGCACCACACCAGCCAGGACCAGCGCCTCGTGCTCGTCGCCGTGGCAACGCGCACAGTCGAGCGCCGCCGCGGCCACGGCCTCGCGCGCGGTCTGGCCATCGGGAAAGTCATCGCGCTGCGGCACGTACACGCTCACGATGCCGCGCGGCGTGCGCACCGAGCCCGAGTCAGGTTCCTCGCGCGCGGCGAGCATGCGCAGCAGCGTGCTCTTGCCCGCGCCGTTGGGTCCGATGAGCGCCAGCCGGTCGCCCTCGGCGATCGACAGGGACACGCCCTTGAAGAGCGTGCGCATGCCGTGGGATTTCGCGAGGTCAGTGGCGGTCAGGAGCATCGGGGCCACGCACGGTACCGGGTCGGCTCCTGCCCCGTATGGACATCACCGTCAATCGATCTTGCCGGCAGCCAACCTCGACCTGATCTCCTCGACCATGCCATGGATGTACGACATGGACTCCGCATCCGGGATCTCGCCGAAGTGCCGCCATCGGCGCTGCTCGAAAAACAGGCACGTACGCAGATCGGAGAGCGAATCGTGACGCTTGGCATTGGCGATCTCCGCGCACGCCTCGAACGATCCGTGCTCGGCGTAGCCATCGAACGTCAGGGCGAATTCACCGACGCTTTCCCAGTCCGCTCCCGGCTTGGGCAAGGCATCCATGGTGAGCTCGGCATTGCTGATGTGGCGCTTCATACGGTGTCGATCATCGCACATCGTCCGCCGACCCGCCTGCCATGCCAAGCACCAGCTTCAGGAACTCCGTGTCGCTGAATCCGACGCCCTGCTGTTCCATCTCGGCAAAGCGCACGATGACGAGCCCGTGCTCGGGCAGGATGTAGAGCCGCTGCTTGCCCGCGCCGGCCGCCATCACGGCCTTGACCACGGTGCCGTTGCCGTCGCGGATCGCGGCGGTCTGGCCGGCGGCGAAGTCCGCCAGGCCCGGGCGCTCGCCACGACCGAGCCGCTTGCGCATGCGGCCGCCTTCGCTGCCGCCCACGTTGGCGACCGAGCCATCGGGTCCCGTGAGCAGCCACCAGGTCAGCCCGTACTGGGGATTGGCGCGACTGCCGATGAAGCACTGCTCGAGTGCATCGCGGTCGATGACTGGGGTCCACGTGGCATCGGTCCCAGAGCGCACCGCGCACCCTCGACGCACGAACTCGCCCCACTGCGCCCACTCGCGCGCGGTGAGGTGCGCACCACCCGGCAGGTTGGGGTTGCCCTGCTGATCGAGGGCGAAGCGCGTCTTGGGGAACTCAAGCCCCGCAGGCTTGAGCACACGTGCGTGCATGTAGTCCCAGCACGTGCGCTCGGGCCGCGAGCTCGCCGCCAGCGTGCGCGTGAGGAACTCGCCCCACGCATAGAAGTGCGTCGGCCCGTAGCGGAACATGCGCCCCGGCTCGGCGGTGACCGGCACCTTCACCGCGGCCGCGTACCAGTTCTCGGGAGCGCGCTCGCCGGACTTCAGCCGCGATGCCAGGTCGTTCGCGCCGCCAAGGTCCTTGATGCCGTAGCCCTGTCGACCGAGCAGCTCGCTGTTGGGCTCGAGCCCGCTCGTCAGGTTGAGCAGTTCGCGCACGGTGATGCGGCTGGCGCGAGGATCCGTCTTCCACTCCGTGATCGTGTCGCTGACGAGTTCATCGAGCGTGATCAGCCCGTCCGACACCGCCGCTGCCGCCGTGACGCCGGAAAAGCTCTTCGTGCCGCTCGCCAAGGGATGCGGCCGCTCGGCCGACCAACCGTTCGCGTACTGCTCGGCGATCACCACGCCGTCCTTCATCACGAGCACCGCACGGCCTGACTTCGACTCGCTGTAGACAGTGGCCTTGGCGATCGCTTGGGCACTCGGTGCGGGCGTGGGCGCAGGCTCGGGATTGAGGAAGCGCGGTCGCTGCGCTGGCTTGCTCGGCGCGGGCTCAGTCGAGCCAGCACCCGTCGGCGACGATCCCGGCTCGACTCCTGCGGGATCCGCAGCAGGCGGGACCTGCGCCAGCGTGATGGCAGGAGACCCCAACTGGAGCAGCAGCACCAGCGAACCGGCAGCACACGCGAAGGATCGATGCGTCCTCATGGTCACGGGGATTGTCGCACGCCGTCCTTGCCGGACAGCGAAGTTCACGCGTGCGGTCGCACGGCGCGGCCCCGCAGCGCATTCGCACGCACGGCTAGCGGCCCAGTGAACTCCTCGCGGTTAGGGTCCCACGAGAGCGGCTGGCCGATCGTGTAGCCGATCACGGCCAGGTGGCAGAGCGTGGCCGTGCGGTGGCCCGTCTCGGCGGTGCAGATCGGCTCGTGGCCATCCACGATCGCCGTGAGGAAGTCATGCACGTGCGAGCGATTGCGCGGCAAGCGGACCTCGCCCGGGCCAGGCGGTCGCAGCAACTCCATCGCCGGATCGGCCCGACGGTCCTCGCCCTTGTAGGCCTTCAGGTGGCCGCGCGAGACCTCGATGGTGCCCTCGGTGCCGATGAACGTGCAGTCGGTCGGGCCGCCATGCACGAGCTCCACCCCGTTCGCGTACGTGAAGACGAGGCCAGTGCGCGCGCCATCCGCGGGCGGCGTGATCTTCACCGGGCCCGACAGATCCATGCCGAGCGCCCACTGCGCGATGTCGAAGTGGTGCGCCCCGAAATCAGCAAGCCCGCCATTGGCGTACTCGGCGTAGTTGCGCCACGCCGGATAGTGACCATGCATGCCGATCGGACAGAGTTCATGATGGAAGCCCCGCCACGGCGCTTGGCCGAGCCAGCCATCCCAATCGATGCCCGGCGGCAGTGGCTCTTCAGGCAGGTCGCATGGCTTGGCCATCGGACCAACACCGGCGAGCACGCGCTTCACCGTGCCGATGCGGCCGTTGCGCACCGCCTCGGCTGCGGTCGCGAACATGTGGTTGAACTCCGAGCGCTGCTGCGAGCCGACCTGGAAGGTCACGCCCGTCGCGCGCGCGGCTGCCGCGATCGCACGGCCCTCGGCAAGCGTGAGCGAGAGCGGTTTCTCGCAGTAGACGTGCTTGCCGGCCAGGCATGCAGCGATCGACGGCTCGGCGTGCCAATGGTCGGGCGTCGCCACGATCACGGCATCCACGTTGGGATCCGCGAC
>JASGCG010000124.1 GCA_030054235.1 Bacteroidia bacterium | reverse complement strand
TGCAGCAGCCACGCATCGTCACCACCGACAACAAGGAAGCCAAGTTCTTCAGCGGCCAGGACGTGCCCTTCCAGTCCGGCACGACCAGCGATGCCGCGGGCACCACGGCGAGCTTCGAGCAGATTGCCGTCGGCATCGGCTTGAACGTGCGGCCGCGCGTGACGAACGAGAAGAACGTGGCGATGGAGATCGAGGTGCTCCTCTCCAACGTGAACAACGCGGCCGCTGGCGTGGGCGACAACCCCACGATCGACCGTCGACAGACCAACACGGCCGTGACCGTGAAGAACGGGCAGACGATCGTCCTCAGCGGCATCCGCGTCGAGCAGGAGTCGAAGGACGACACGGGCTTCCCCATCCTCAAGGACATTCCGGGCCTGGGCTTCATCTTCGGCAACGTGGACAACTCGAAGTCCCAGCGCGAGCTGCTCATCTTCGTCACGCCGATCGTGATCGAGAACCCCGACGACTTCAACACGAACTACAACGTGAAGGAGCTCGAACGCCTGAAGGAACTCGAGAAGCCGCTGCCGAGCGATTCCAAGAAGCTGCTCAACGACCCTGCGGCCAAGCGCCTGCCGAGCGGTGAGCTGATGATCCCGGATGCTCCCACGCCGCCGACGACGCCCTGAAGCCGCGCGGCACTCCTCGAAGCACCCTTCCCGGCTGCGGGCCTTGGGTGCCTTGGCGAGGGGCGTGGTGGCAACGGGCTCCATGCCACAAGCGTTCGTGGCACTGGGAATCGTGGCGGCGGTCCAAGCGTGGCTCCCGGGCTGTTCGAGCGCACCATCAGGCGTGGGCGTGCGGCCTTCGAGCGAGCAGGATCCGAAGCTCGCCGCGATCGAGTTCGGGCTGGTGGCACTCGGCGACGTCGCATGGGACGGGTTCACGATGCCGGTGGTTGCTGGAGACGGCAGCTCCATCGCGGTGCAGACCGACAGCGTGCCCGATTGGCCGACCCGGCTCGGGACCACGGATACGCCCAAGCGCAACGCTGGAACCGTGGCGCTTCATGCTGTCGAGCCCGGCGGCCTTGGTGCGCCGCGAACCCTCGGGCCCGATCTGTTCCTCGGTCGGTGCTGGATCGACGGGGCCGGAGGCGGCGCACTCATCGAGGAACCGCAGCCTGGCGGCGCTCGACGGCTGGGCGTGATGTCGCCGATCGACGGTGCCGTGCAGTGGCTCCTCGAGGACGGTGCGACGAATGCGGGCGCGTGGGCCGTGGCTCACGAGGACCGCATCGTGATCACGTGGTGCCGACGCGCTGCCGGCGCACGCGCGTGGAGCGTCGAGCAGTCATCGTTCGAGCGGATCCGCGAATCGTGGCTGCCGTGCGCTGATGGTGCAGGTCCATCGATCGCACCGGTCGACGGCGTGGAGTGGAGCGGCCCGTGCATGATCGATGGCGTGCTCACCGCCATCAAGGTGCGCGACGGCGTGCTTCGTGCCATGGCCTTCGACGCCTCGCCCGCCCGCAGCGAGCCTGCACCGCTGCAGGGCGCCGTGCTCTCGATGCGAGGAACCCGAGAGATGGCATGGCAGTGCGTGAACGCGCTCGGCCCCACCTGCACGAGCGGATCGACGTCGCTCCTCTACCACCCCAGGTTTGGCCGCCTGGCGACATGGAGCCCGCGGACTGATGAAGCTCCGACGCTCTTGCCTGAGGGCACCACCGGCATGCTCATCTGCGGGCGCCAGTGTCTCTGGTCCACGGGCGATCGCGTCTGGGCCTGTTCCGGCGCCACGCCCGATCCATCACGGCGCGTGCTGGTCGCTGAGGGGACGTGGATCCTGCTGCACGCCCAGGGCCAGACGGCGCTGCTGGCTCGCCCGAACGGACGGACGCTCAGGATCTACCGCATGACCTTCGCGCCGCCGCGAGGCGCCTGAGGCGCCGCGGCCGCTGATCGCGGGCTTCACCTTCCCACCAACGAACAAGGGCCGGCGCTTGGCCGGCCCTTCGGGAGCGTGTCTGGATTCACCGAGGATCAGTCGTCCTCATCTTCGTCTTCATCCTCGTCGTCGTCCTCGTCGTCATCATCGTCGAGGTCGTCCTCGTCGTCATCCTCGTCCTCATCTTCGTCGTCATCCTCGTCCTCGTCCTCGTCATCATCCTCGTCTTCGTCCTCGTCCTCTTCTTCGTCCTCGTCTTCGTCCTCTTCTTCGTCTTCGTCTTCGTCATCATCGAAGAAGTCGTCGTCGTCATCCTCGTCGTCGAGGTCATCCTCGCCGTCCTTGGACTCGCCGTCCTTCTCCTCGTCCTCATCGAGGCCATCCTCGTCGGCGAACTCTTCCTCGCCGAAATCGTCGTCGTCGTCGATTTCCTCGAAGGCGTCAGTGTCCTCCTCGTCGTAGCCAAGGGCTTCCTGCGAGGGGGCGATGAGGCTGGCGAATGTCCGGCCGCTGGCCGCGATGGATGGCATAGGTCCTCCGTTGGGCGGGACTATCGTGGGATCGGGGCGGTCTGTCAACTCGACCCGACCGGGATCGCGATGCACTGGTCCTCGCCGAACTGGAGGATCCAGCCATCGAGCAGCACCGATCGACGCCAACCCACCGGCACCATGAGCCGCGCCACGCTGCGCACCTGACGCAGACCCTGCGCCGGATCGAGGAGCGTGAACGTCGATCCGCCTTGGACTGCAGGCAATTCCGGCATCTCGAGCGCCTGCACGATCACGCCGCCGTCGCAGGCGATCGCCATCTGCGGCGTGGCCGATGGAGCGAGCCGTGCGCTGCCGGTGACGCGTCCGGACGCCTGGGCCAGGACCACGCGATCACCCTTGGCGAAGAGCAGTCCATCATCGAGTTCGAGCAAGGGGCTCCATGCTCCCGAGATCCCGCCGTCCCAGTCGAGCGCCGTGCTTGAGCCGTCATCGAGGTCGAGCCGGTACGAACCATCGGTCGGCTGGCCCACGAACATGGCTTCGTGCAGGACCACGGCGGGCATCCGGCGGGTGGCGCCGGGCGGGCTCATGCGCTCCCACAGGATGCGCGGTCCTGCTTCGGTGTCCTCGACGAGCGTGCTGGAGAGTCCACGCGTGACCACGAAGCCGCACAGCGTCGACTCGACTGCGTCGACCGACGCCATGCCCTCGAGATACACCTGGCCACGCTCCTGGCCGGACGCCGAGGAGACGAGCGTGAGCGCAGGATCGGAACTGAGTGAGGTGCCGACGAGCGCCACACCGCCGAGCGCTGCCTGGACGTGCTCGACGATCGGCAACGAGCGGCCGCTGGTCCAGCGGACGCGTCCATCGGCCCCGATCCGGGCGCAGCTGCCGTCACCCCTGACCGCCACCGTTCCATCACCAAGCGGCAAGGCCGCAAACTGGCCACGCCGGGACAGCACGTTCTCGTCGTCGCGCCAACCCGCGATCGGCTGCACGGGCCCAAGCAGCAGGCCCAAGTCCTCGATCGACCACGCCACCGCGCCGGTCGCGGGGTCGAGCCCGCGAAGCCGCCCCGGCAAGGTCATGGTGCGCTCGAGCACCATCATGGTCGGCAGCATGCGCACGATGCCCGGCGAGGGGTCCTCGATCTCGATGGCCCACTCGGGCGCGAGCGTGGAACCCTTGATCCCGACCAGCTGCTGGTTCACGACCAGGACGCCGCGGCCCGGCGTCGATTGCTGCCGTGCGAACGCATCGAGCGCGGGCAAGCTTGCGGAGAACTGGATCGCCCGTTGGCCCTTGCGTGGCGCATCGCCCAGGCGCGCGAGTCGAGGCGCGATGATCCACGGCTCGGTGGCGGCGATCGCCGTGAACGCCGCGGCCGAAGGCGCGACACGGTGCAACCGACGAAGCGTCTTCACGGCGAGCAGGTCGCCGGCGCCCACCTCGACCACGCGCGCCGCGACCCGATCCAGGAGCGCTGCATCCACCGGGAGTCCCGCATCGGCGCGCTCAAGGGCGATGAGCGCCGCACGCTGCGCACATCGATTCGCATCGTCGAGCCGATCAGCCGCACGCGCGCGCTCGCTTGCCTCGACCAGCGTGCCGATCGAAGCCAACGTGCCTCGCCAAGCCCGAGCGATCGCCTCGGAGGAAGCGCGATCCTCCCGTCGGACGGCTGCCTCGGCAGCCTGCTCGATGGCGTTGCTCCGGGCCGCATGGGCCTGCACCACGAGGCGCTGCATCGCCATGGAGAGCACTTGGCTGGTGCGCACGCGCGCGCCGCCATGCTCGACCAGCGGATCGCTGTCGAGCGCGGGAACGGCCTCGGCGATCGTGCGGGCCGCGTCGGCCCACTCCGAGCGCACAGCATGGCGCTCGGCAAGGGCCAGGGCCACGCGCAGCGACTGCGACGGCAGCAACGCCGACTGACGGAGGACGTCGACGGCCTCGGTGCCATCGGGACTGCGCCGCACGAGCTCAAGCAGCACATCGACGACGCGCGCCCGCGCGACCGGGACGTCGTCGCTGTCGTCGATCGCCGTGAGCCGAGCCAGCGCCCGGCGAGCCATGTCGAGCGCCCGCGTCGTGTCGCCTTGGGCCAGCGCCGACTCGGCGAGCGCGATCTCGGCATCGCTCGACGCGCCTCGGTCGACCAAGGACATCAGGTCCGCCACGATCCGTTCGCCCTGCCCCCAGACCTCGAGGTTCATCTCCGACGCGATCGCGACGCGTTCGTCACCGACGCCGATTGCACCGCTGCGCCGCACGGGCATCGATCCGATCGATGCACCCGACGCAAGGTCGTGCACATCGACTCGCGAGGCGCGTGGCAGCACGATGACTGGTCGATCGCCGATTCGCGCGAGCACCGCGCGCCCCACGAGCGGCTCCATCTCGACTGCGGGCAACTGCCAGAGCCGCGTGGCCGGGTCGGCTCCGCCCACCGCCGACAGCGCACCGCTCGTCGCGACACCGACGATGGTGCCCGAAGCGCCCACGAGGTACTGCGACGCACCAAGCGGCTCGCCCTGTCCGAGCACCTGTGCGGTCATCACGGCGCCATCGGCAAGAGAGCGACGCATCGCCAAGCGCGCATCGGCGTGGAGGAACCACGCCGAATCGCCGTCCACGACCGGCGCCGAGGCTTCCCATGATTCCTGCGGTGGCTGCTGGCGCGTGCGCGCCAGTTCATCGCGCGCGATCCAGCGCACGGCGCCCGTCGGCGCCTCGATGCACGCCGCCGTTCCGACCATCGTGCCGACCAGCACGAGACCACGATGCGCGACCGCACCCATGCCGCCACGGATCGTCGTGACGTTGCCGAACTCAGGCAGCAGGCCGTTGGCTGCGCCGAGCGGGACGGCCCATCGCGTGGAGCCGTCCTCGGCATCGAGCCCGATGAGCCAGCACGCGAGCTCGAGGCGGCCATTCTGCCGCGAGCACGGCACGGCGAGCACATCGCCGGCCAACGCGATCGAGCCCGCTGCACGCAGGCCGCCAGGATGGAGGCCATCCGGTTCCTCGAGCGAGCGCTGCCAGAGCACGCGGCCATCGCCGCGGCGCACGGCCACCACGCGCGAGGAGATTGCGCCGCCGAGCTCGCCGACGGAGACGACCGAATGGACGCGCTCGGCATCGACTACGCAGGGCGTGAGCATCGTGTCGGCGCTTCGCGCAGCCTGCTCGATCGCGAGCATCGCCTGCCAGCGCAGCGTGTGGGTCAGGAGATCGAAGCACGTCACCACGCGACCATCGGCCACGATGAGCTCGCCGCGGTCGATGATCGGCACCACCGTGTGCAG
>JASGCG010000123.1 GCA_030054235.1 Bacteroidia bacterium | reverse complement strand
GAGCGGCTTCCCAATGGCCGGCTCGCCGAGCGCACGGTGCCCGCGATGGGTGGCGACGCGCCCATCGTGCTCGCCGAGACGAAGAAGCAGGTCGGCACCATCAGCTACCAGCTGATGCCGCTCCTCAACAGCTGGCTCTACTTCTCGACGGCGAGGGCCCTGATCGTCGAGCAGCCGTTCATCGGCTGGACCGGCCTTGAGTTCTGGCGCATCGTCGGCTTCCAGTTCGTGCATGCCGACGCGAACCACCTGATCTTCAACATGCTCGGGCTCTTCTTCTTCGGTGGCGTGATCGAACGCTACCTGGGTGCGAAGCGGTACCTGGCCTTCTACCTGCTCTGCGGGATCTTCGGCGCGCTGATGTACCTGGCGCTCAACCTCGGCGGATGGGCACTCGCGCTGCTCAAGCTGCCGGCGATCCCGGGCCTGCTCTTCAACGACCCCACCACGCCGCTGGTCGGCGCGAGCGCGGGCATCTTCGGCATCATGTTTGCCGCAGCACGGCTGGCCCCCAACACGCAGGTCCTGCTCTTCTTCGTGATCCCCATGAAGCTGCGCACGCTGGCGATCCTGCTGCTGGGTTGGGCGATCTGGACGATCGTGCGCGCGGGCAACAACGCCGGCGGCGAGGCGGCGCACCTCGGCGGCGCGATCGCGGGTTGGTACTTCATCGGGAACACGCACCACCTGCACGGCTTCTTCGACTTCCTCGGCCGCGTCGATCCGACGAGCCGCGCCGGTGCGGCGCGCCGAGCCCGTCGCCAGGCACCCGACAACGCCGAGATCGATCGCATCCTGGCCAAGATCCAGGTGCAGGGCATCGGCTCGCTCACGCGCTCCGAGCGCGAGACCCTGAGCCGCGCGAGCCGGGACACCTGACGTGCCCATCCGCTACGAGCGACTGGCCGGCACCACGACGAATGCCGCCCGCCTCGGGCGCGTGCACACGCCGCACGGAAGCTTCGACACGCCCGCGTTCATGCCGGTGGCGACCGCCGGCGCGATGAAGGGCCTCACGCCTGCGCAGGTCCGCTCGACCAACAGCCAGATCATCCTCAACAACGCCTTCCACCTGATGCTGCGGCCCGGCCACGAGCGCGTGCGCGGCTTCGGCGGGAGCCATCGCTTCATGCGATGGGACGGCCCGATCCTCACCGACTCCGGCGGCTACCAGGCCTTCAGCATGAGCGACATCAACGCGCTCGACGAGGACGGCGTCACGTTCCGCTCCTTCGTGGACGGCTCGAAGGTCAGGCTCGGTCCCGAGGAGAGCATGGCGGTACAGAACGCGCTCGGCGCGGACATCATCATGGCCTTCGACGACTGCCCGCCCGCGCGTGCACAGCTCGATGAGGCGACCTACCGCCGTCGCGTGGAGGAGGCCAACGCGCGCACCGTGCGCTGGCTCGACCGTTGCATCCAGGCCCACGCGCGGCCGACGGAGCAGGGGCTCTTCGGCATCGTGCAGGGCGGCACGCTGCATGACCTTCGCCAAGCGAGCGTGCGCGACGTCACGTCACGCGACCTGCCGGGCTTCGCGATCGGCGGCGTGGCCGTGGGCGAGGGCACCGCGGCCATCCACGACACCGTGCGCTTCACCGCGCCGCTCCTGCCGGTCGATCGGCCGCGCTACCTCATGGGGGTCGGCTACGAGCGCGACATCGTCGCCGCGGTCGAGGCCGGCGTGGACATGTTCGACTGTGTGTTGCCCACGCGCAACGGCCGAAACGCCAACGTCTTCACGCGTGCGGGCCAGCTGCGGCTGCGCAACGCATGCCACGCCGAGGATCACCGTCCGATCGAGCCCGGCTGCGGCTGCGAAGCCTGCGCGGGCGGCTTCTCGCGCGGCTACCTCCGGCACCTCTTCATGGCCGGCGAGATGCTCGGCCCGACGCTCGCGAGCCTCCACAACATCCATCACTTCCAAACCCTTATGATGGAGATCCGCCAGGCCATCGCCCAGGACGCGTGGAACGCCTTCCTCGCGCGATGGCCCTGCCTGGCGGCGACCGACCAAGCCGAAACCGACCATGACTGATTTCATCGCCGCCGCCATCCTGCAGGCACCGCCTCTTCCGGGCCAGCCAGCTCCCGCATCAGTCGCCGTCGAGGGCTCCGCCCCGGCAGGTGGCGCCGCACCAGCGGCCGCCCCGCAGGACCCGGGCGGGTTCTTCTGGATCCTCATCCCGATGATGCTCGTCATCCTCGTGCTGCCCATGATCACCGGCCGCAAGGAGCGCAAGAAGCGCGAAGCCATGCTCGCGTCGATCGCCAACCGCGACCGCGTGCAGACGATCGGCGGCATCATCGGCGTGGTGACCGAGGTCAAGAGCGACCAGGTCACGCTGCGCGTGGATGAGTCGTCGGGCACCAAGCTCACCTTCGCGCGAAGCGCCGTGAGCGACATCCTCGAGAAGGCCAAGAGCGCCGACTGATCGGCGCGGGACCACCATGAACAAGCTGACCACGAAGATCATCCTCATCGCTGTCCTTGCCGTGCTCGCGGCGCTCGCCGTCTGGCCGCCCAAGGAGAAGATCCGCCTGGGCAAGGACCTGCGCGGCGGGGTCAGCCTCGTCTACGCCGTCGAGATGCCCGAGGGCGTCGATTCGCCGTCGGTGCTCACGCAGGTGATCGATGCGCTCAAGCGGCGCGTGAACCCGCAGGGCGTGCTCGACATCAGCATGACCCCGCAGGGTCGTGACCGCATCGAGATCGTCATGCCGCTGCCTTCGGAAGAAGGCAAGGGGCTGCAGGATGCCTTCCGAATCCGCCTGGCAGAAGTGGCCGGCCGCATGCAGCTCACGGCTCGTGAACTCGATCGCGCCCTGCAGGAACGCAGCGCGACCTCGCTCGTGCCCGCACCCAAGGATGGTGCCGCACCCGCAGCCGGCAGCCGCGCCGCGCTGCTTGCGCAGCTGCAGTCGTCGCATGACCAGGCCATCGAGGCCCGCGCCGCGTACCAGGCTGCGCTCGAGCAGGCGGCCGACGCAGCCACGCTCGCGCCCATCGAGGAGCGCATCGCTACGGCCGAACTCCTCGAGCGCAAGGCCCGCGAGACGCTGCTGGCCTCGAGCGTGAACGAGTCGCGCCTCAAGCGCGCCTTCCAGCTCTCGACCAAGGGTGACCGCCTTCGCGACGACAAGGGCAAGGCCCTCTTCGACGAGGCCGGCAACCCTGTGTACGGCCCGAGCCCCCGCGAGCGCGAGCTCGAGGCGATCGCCAAGCAGTGCCCCGAATACTCGGCCGAGCTCGATGCACTGGTCAAGGAGTACGACGCCTACGCGTCGGCGATGACCGGCTACGAGGATCCCGAGGACCTGAAGCGCCTGCTGCGCGCCGCGGGCGTGCTTGAGTTCCACATCCCCGTCAGCGCTGCGAACCCGCAGGGCGTGAACGTGGGCGAGCTGCAGACGCAGCTGTCCGAGCGCGGCCCCGATGGCACCGACAGCGTGGTTGCGAGCTGGTACCGGCTCAACGACCTGAAGCAGTGGTACGACGATCCGCGCCAGCTCGAGGCACTGCTGGCTGATCCCGCGACCTTCTTCCGCGGCCGCGACATGGTGTCGGCTCAGCACGAGGGCCAGGTCTACGTCCTGCTCTACGACACCGATGCGATGAGCATGACGCACGCGCCGGGCCAGGTCTGGTCGATGAAGAGCGCGCGCCGCGACGCCGACGAGTTCGGACGTCCGTGCGTGGCGTTCCAGCTTGACCAGCAGGGCGGCATCGCGATGGGCCGGCTCACCGGCGCCAACCTGCAGCGACCGATGGGCATCGTGCTCGACGGCGAGCTCTACACCGCGCCCACCCTGCAGTCGCAGATCAACGGCTCAGGCCGCATCACCGGCAACTTCTCCAACGAGGACATCACCTACCTGATCCGCGTGCTCGAAGGCGGCGAACTCGAGGCCAAGCTCAAGCCCGAGCCCGTCTCGGTCAGCATCCTCGGCCCGGCGCTCGGCAAGGACAACCTGGCCCGCGGGTTCGAGGCGCTCCTGCTCTCGGCCGGTGCAACGGCCGTGATCATGGTGGCCTGGTACCTCGGCGGCGGCATCATCGCCGTGATCGCCCTGGCCCTCAACGCCTTGTTCCTGTTCGGCACGATGGCGGCGATCGACGGTTCGTTCACGCTGCCGGGCCTGGCGGGCGTGGCGCTCTCGATCGCCATGGCGGTCGATGCCAACGTGCTCATCTTCGAGCGCCTGCGCGAGGAGATGGCCGAGCACAAGGAGCGCCTGCGCGATGCGGTCGACATCGCCTACAAGCGCGCCTTCAGCGCGATCGTCGACGGCAACATCACGAACCTCATCGTGTGCGTGGTGCTCTACAAGGTCGCGGCAACGGAAGTGAAGGGCTTTGCGCTCACGATGGCCATCGGCGTGATCACCACGCTCTTCACGGCGATCGTCTGCACGCGCGTCATGCTCGATGTCTGGACGAACGTGCTTCACCGCACGCGCCTTCCGTTCATCACCACGATCTTCCCGGGCATCGCCTCGGCGCTGCGTCCGAACATCGACTGGATCGGCAAGCGCGGCGTGCTCTGGCTCGGCTGCATCGTGCTGGCGATCGTCAGCATCGTGGCGACCTTCACCAGCGGCCGCGAGATGCTCGACACCGAGTTCCGCGGCGGCATGACGATGACGCTCGTCACCCGTCCTGCCGCGACGGGCGAGACGGCGAGCGCTGATGGCCGCCTGGCCATGACCCGCGCCGAGGTCGAACAGCGCATCCGCGCGATCGGAGAGGCCGCGGGTGCTTCGGCTCCGGTGGCCCAGCTGCGCAACGCCAGCGTGCTGACCGTGGGCGATTCGACTGCCGATGGCAAGGCCTCGTCGTTCCAGATCAAGGTCGCCAATCCCGCTGACTTCAGCGGTGACGACACGGCCACCGAGCCCGTCGTCGACGCGGTCGCCAACGCCTTCGCCAAGGACATCGAAGTCACGCTGCCCCTGACCTTCAAGGGCGCGGGATCCGATGCCGCGGCGCTCCAGACCCGGCCGGTCAATGCCGACACGCTCGGCGCGGTCATCGGGCGCGATGGCCGCAACGAGAGCGTGCGCGAGTACGCCGGTGGCGTTGCCGTGCTGATCGAGGGCATCGCTCCGCCGATCACGCTGGCCGATGCGCAGGCGCGCCTCGGCCGCATGCGGTCGCAGCCTGACTTCGGGCCCATCTCGTCGCGCGAGACCGAGCTCATCGGCCTCGACATGGCGCAGGCCGGCAATCCGAATGCGGGCTACACGTCGATCGTCATGCTGACGGTCGATCCCAAGGCGCTGCTCTCCAAGGTCGATGCAGCGACGTGGGACCGCGTGGTCGCGCAGCCCGAGTGGAAGCTCGTCAACGCTGCGCTTACGCAAAAGTTGAGCCTGGAGCAGGTGAGCAGCTTCTCGCCCAAGGTCGCCGAGAACCTGGCGGCAAGCGCCGTGGTGGCGGTCGTCCTCAGCATGATCGGCATGCTCCTGTACATCTGGCTGCGCTTCGGCAGCCTGCGGTACAGCATGGCGACGATCGTGGCGGTGGCGTTCAACGTCTGCGTCTGCCTGGGCGCGCTGGCGTTCAGCATCCGCACCGAGGGGTCGGCGTTCGGCGCCTCCACGCTGATCGAGGGTTTCCGGATCGACCTCAACGTCATCTCCGGCCTGCTGACGATCATCGGTTACTCGCTGAACGACACGATCGTCATCCTCGACCGCATCCGCGAGAACAAGGGCAAGGCCG
>JASGCG010000122.1 GCA_030054235.1 Bacteroidia bacterium | reverse complement strand
GCCGGTCGCCGCTTCACGCACGAGCTGCATGGGAATCGCGATCTCGTCGCGGACGATGCCGCCGATGCGCTCGCTCGTCGTGGAGCGCTCCACGATGAGCATGTCGAGGATGTTGAGCGCCATGGCCACGTAGCGGCCGTAGGTCTCGAGCCCGACCTGGTCCTCCTCGCCGAAGGCGAGTTCACGCACGCTTTCCACGTTGATCACGCCGATCACGCGCTCGTGCAGGAGCAGGGGCACCGTCAGTGACGAGCGGGCCAGTGGCAGCCCAGGCAGGTAGTTGGGATCGCGCGCCGGATCGTTGCAGATGTAGGAGCGACCGGTCGCGGCGACGAGTCCGGAGATCCCATGGCCGACGGGCTCCGCGTTGATCGACTCGCCGATGCGCAGCGGATCGAGCCCGTGCCCGATCACGAGCTCGAGCTGGTTGGTCTTGCGGTTGCGCAGCCGGACCTCGAAGTGCGCGAAGCCGAAGATCGACTCCATCGTGGCCTCGATCTTGCGCTCGATGAGCTGCAGGCGTTCCGCCACGTTGAGCGGGTTCACGATGTGCGCGTCCAGGTCGAGCAACTCGCCGCCGGCGGCGTCGACCTGGTCCATGCGAGCGGCCAGTCGCTGGCGCACCGTCGCATCCACGAGCACGGCGACCATGCGATCGGTTCCAAGGCTCGTGGCCACGACTTCCCACGATTGCGGGCCGCAGCTGAAGCGCCGTCGCCACGTGCGCCGGGACTCGGCCGCCATGTCGGGGATCAGTGCACGCGCGAGATCCGCAAGGGCACGAAGCGTTGCGGCATCGAGCTGGGCCACGCGCTGGCTCATCCAGTGGATCTCGCCGTGCACGTCGACGATGGCGATGCCATCGCCGATCTCGTTGAGCATGGCGATCGCCTGATCGGCGCCGGGGCCAGCGGGGACATTTGACATCGTGGCGGTGAAGTCTATCCGCGTGTGGTCGCCCATCGCAGTCCGTACACTCACGAACGAGGACTCCGCACCGTGATCGAGGTCGATTCGCTGTATCGAAGGTTCGGCACCGTGCACGCACTGCGCGGACTGTCCTTCTCGGTGGGGCCGACCGGCGTCTGGGGCTTGCTCGGTCCCAACGGCGCGGGCAAGACGACCACGCTCCGGATCCTCTCGGGCACGCTCGGCGCCGATGCTGGCCGGGTCCGTGTGGGGGGCCTCGATCCTGCTGAACCAGCGGCCAGGGTGCGGCTGGGCACGCTGCCCCAGCGCAGCCCATTGCCGACCGACCTCTCGGTCCGCGAGTACCTCGCCTTTCGTTGCTCGCTCGCGGGCCTGCCGATCGCGAAACGATCATCGGCGATCGCGCGCGAGCTTGAGCGCTGTGGCCTCGATCCAGTCAAGGATCGCTTGTGCGGCGCGCTCAGTTCCGGATTCCGGCAGCGCGCCGGGCTGGCGGCGAGCTTGGTGCACGGGCCGCGCGTGGTCCTGCTCGATGAGCCGAGTGCGGGGCTCGACCCCGTGCAGGCACCGGCGTTCCGGGCCTTGCTCCGCGAGGTCGGGCAGTCGGCGCTGGTCCTCGTGAGCAGTCACGTCCTGGCCGAGGTCGAGCAGTCGTGCGAGGGCGCGGTGCTCATGGACCATGGCACCACGGTTGCGCAGGGCACGCTGGCGCAACTCCGCGCCATCGGTGCCGACGACGCCGCTTTCGTGATCGAGTGGAAGGGTGTGCGACCGTCGCTCGGCGATGGTTGGCGCGAAGCCGAGGTCGAGCCGCTCGATGGCGGCTGGAGCAGGCTGCGTGCCCGCAGCGCGCTCCCCGATGCCCACGATCGGCTTGCCCAGGCGGTCCAGGGTGGGGATCGGCTCGTGCGGCGGATCGAGCGTGAGCCCGATGCGCTCGAAGCGGTCTTCGCGCGCCTGGTCGGGGGGCCGCGATGAGCGCCTTCATCGGCATGGTGCGGCGCGAACTCATCGCGCTCGTGGGAACGATGTCGGGCTGGACCGTGCTGGCGGTCGTGCTCGCGATCGGGCTTGTGGTCACCCTGCAGTCGGTGCTCGTGGATGGCGCACTCCTGGACCTTCGCCCCGCGCTCGTGGCCGTGATGTGGTCCACGCTGCTGCTGGCACCGGCGCTCGGCATCCGGGCCACGGTGACGGAGCGTCGATCGGGACTGTGGGAAGTGCTCTTGGCGACACCGGCGTCGGCGCGCGTGCTCACGGCTGGGCGGTGGTGCGGCGCCGTGATCGTCTCGACCGTCATCACGATCGTCGCATGCGGCGCATGCGCGCTGCTCGCGTCGATCGCCTCGACGCCTGACTGGGGTGCGTTGGCGGCGGCGATCTTGGGCATCGCGCTCGCCGCTGCTGCCATCATCGCGTGGACCTTGGCGGTCGGTGCGCTTGCCGGATCGGCCGAAGCGGCCTATGCCCTCACGCTCGCCTGCGCGGCAGGCTGGGCCATCGTGACGGGCGCGCTCACGGGATCGAGCCTGCCCGGGGTGGCCGACATCGGCTTCGCGCTCAGCCCGCTTCACCGACTCGATGACTTCCTGCTCGGCCTCGTCGATGCATCGAATGTCGTGATGTTCGTGGGGCTTGCGGTCGCGGGCCTTGGCGTGGCCATCGGCCTGGGAGCGACCGAAGTCGCTCGTTCTGCGCAGGCCTCGGGGATGCGTCGCTGGGCCTTGCCCATCGCGCACGGCGCGGCGTGGTGCGTGATCGCGCTGGCGTCGTTCGCGCTTGCACGCAGCCCGATCGTGCGCGTGCAGTCCGACTGGACCCGCGCCGGGCTCTTCGAGATCAGTCCATCCACGCGCGACCTGCTGGCCTCGATGCAGGGCGCTTGGCGCATCACGCTCGTCGCACCGGGCGACGTCGATGCCGAGGTGCGTCTGCAGGTCGGTCAGGTCCTGGGCGCTTTCGATGACGCAGCGCGCGAGGCGAGCCGCGACCTCTCGGTGGGCAGCTTCGATCCGGCCGATCCCGGCGATGCGCCGGCCTACGGCGCGTGGCTCGAGGAACTCGATCAGCGGTTCGCACGCGACCAGCGTGCGTACGACCAGGCGCTGGCGCGCGCGGCCGAGGACCTCGATGCGTTCGAGCGATTCACGGCGGCGGTGCGGCCGGACCTGCGGGAGACCGTTGCGGCTCTTCCCGCAGCAAGCGCCGATCGGACCTCGCTGGACCAGGTGCGTGGTCTCTTCGATCAGCTTTCGGAGCAGTTCCCGGCGTTCCGCCAGCGCATCGATGGATTGCGCGTGGCCAGCGAGGAGCGACCATTCCCCGATCGAGCGGGCGCAGCGCGTGCCTACGAAGAACTCTACCGCGCGTGGTCGCAGCAGCTCGTGGGCATCGCACGTGATCTCGTCGAGCGATCCGTTGGTGACGACGTGCCCGATGCGCTTCGGGCCTTCGTCGCCGAGCATGCTCGCGCCTTCGATGCGCAGGGCCAGTCGTTGCGTCTGGCGCAGGATCGTCTCCTGCTCCTTCCGCAGGATGAACCTGGCCGGCTTGCCGAGGCCATCTCGCGCGGCGCGGCCGCGGTGATCGAGGGGCCCAGCGGGGTGGCGGTCCTTCCGGGGTGGCAGCTCTTCCCGTCGACGGTCGGCGAACGCGCGCCCGACCGACGCTTCCGCGGCGAGGAAGCGATCGCCGCGGCGATGCGGTCGCTGCAGTCGAAGGAGCGGCTCTGCCTTGTGCTCGTGCACGCCGAGCAGCGTTCGATGATGAAGCCCTCGGGCAATGGCGCGGACCTCTCCGCGCTCGTCGATGCCGTGCGGCTCGGTCGCGGCGAGGTGCTCGAGTGGATCGTGACCGCCGGGGGCGAACCGACCGGTGCCGAGGGTGCGCGTCGCGCGTACCTGATCGTGCCGCCGAACGAGCGTGCGGTCGGCGAGCCATCGCGGCGCGAGCGTGAACTGCTGTCGGTCACGCGGCGCCTGATCGAGCGCGGCGACCCGGTGATCCTGTCGATCGGTCCGAGCGTGCGCGCGCTGGCGGGGCAAGCCGATCCATGGGCAGGCCTGGCCGCTGCATTGGGGGCGAGTGCGAGCACCGGTGGGATCGTGGTCGATGACGTTGCCGTGGGCGAAGGGCGTCGCGAACCACGCAGCGACCAACTCTTCGCCGGGCTTCGTGGCGATGGTCCGCTCGCGCGTGCGCTCGATGGTCAGCGGCTGCGCCTGCCGTCGGTGGTCGCCCTCGAACCGACCGCGGGTGCCGTCACGCTGGCAGCGATCGAGCCAGCGACCGGGCGCCGGATCGATCGAGAGTGGCGCGCGGGCTCGCGCCGCCGCGGCAATGAATCGCTTGGTGCGCCTGTCGCTGCGATCGTGGCGCACGAGCCCGTCCCGGGGCGCCGATCGATCGTGATCGCCTGCCCGGATTGGATGCTCAGCGCCGTCGCCGCGCGCCGCACGGCGGTGGCCGGTGGTCATCCCGCGCTCACCGATCCCGGCAACCTTGCCTTGGCGACGCAGGGCGCGCTCTGGGTGGCGGGCCTGGATGCGCTCATGTCTGCATCGGCCGCGGGTCGCGACGCCGCGCGCGTGCACGCCGTGCCCGGACTCTGGTGGGCCATGGGTTCACCGCTCCTCGTGATCGTGGCTGGTGCGGTCGTCGTGCGCAGGCGAGGTGCCGCATGACGTGGGCCCTCGTGGTGCGCCGATGGGTGTTCGCTGTGCTGCTCGCTGCGGCGGCCATCATCGCCTGGCGTGGCGGCACGGGCGCGCGCGCGACCGGCCTGGCGATCCCGGGAATCGATGCGGCATCGATCGATCGACTGACGATCGCGTCGCGGGGGAGCACCTCGACGTTCATCGCCGATGGCCTTGCCTGGCAGCAGGTCGAGCCCTATCGATGCGTTGCCGATGCGCTGGCGATCCGCGACACGATCGATGTGCTCGCCGCACTGCCGGCGTACCAATCGTTCGCGGCCGACGCCGTCGATCCGGAAGCACTGGGTCTCGATCGACCTGTTGCGACGATCGACCTCGCTGGCCCGGGCGGTACGCAGCGCATGGATCTCGGTCGCCGGGCGCCGGCAGGTCGGGCTTGGGCGCGTGTCGGCGATCGCATCATCAGCACGAGCGATGCGCTGCACGCGTTGGTCGTCTCGAGCGATCCCCGGCGCTGGCGTGATCCGGCGCTCTTCCAGCACCTCTCGCCTGAGCTCGACCGCATCGAACTCAAGCAGGGCGAGGCAACGACGGTGCTCGAGCGCACGGGCCAGCGCTGGTCGATGCGCGCGCCGATCCAGACGCGCGCCGACGCCGACGCGGTCGGTCGGCTGATCGATGCCCTCTCGCGCGTGCGGGCCGAGGCGTGGGTCGCTGACCTGCCCGCCGGCGACGCGGCCGATGTGGCGCGATTCGGCTTGGACGCGCCCGCGGGATCGGTCACCGTCGCCATGACGACGCGCTCGATGAAGGATGGCGAGATCGTGGCCAGCACCACGCAGCAGGCGGTGGAATGGGGCAGCGTCGTCGAGCGTGGCACGGGCCTGCGTGTGGCCCGGCGCGTGGGCTCGCCGGCGATCGTCTCGCTCGATGAGCGCGCCTTGGCCTCCATGGATCCTGCCCCTGAGTCGCTGATCGACGGGCGCATGCTCGATGCGCCCTCGAGCACGATCAAGTCGATCGCCATCGATGGTCCGGCGGGGCGACTCACGCTCGAGCGGCGCGAAGGCCAGTGGTTCATGGTCGATGCTGCGCGCCCGGACGGCGCGCCTGCTCGCGAGCCTGCGGTCGCTTCGCTGCTCGTGGCGCTCACCGAGGCCCGCGCGATGGCGATGAATGAGCAAGGTGCACCCGAGA
>JASGCG010000121.1 GCA_030054235.1 Bacteroidia bacterium | reverse complement strand
GCCTGCGTCCGCGTGGTACCCGTCGTCAAGATCCAAAGCGCCTGCTACGAACGCCACGGCGTCGATGGCATGAAAGCGCTCGCCGCCACGCTCGAGTCGGCGCGCGAGCATGGGTATGAGGTGATCCTCGATGCCAAGCGCGGCGACATCGGCATCAGCGCCGAGCACTACGCCGCCGCAGCGTTCGAGGCCGCTGGTGCCGACTGGGTCACGGTCAATGCGTACCTGGGTGCCGACGGCCTGGCCCCCTTCGTGAAGCACGACCATGGGGCGTTCGCGCTCGTGCGCACGAGCAATCCCGGCGGCGATGCGCTGCAATCGTTGCGCTTGAGCGACGGCCGCTCGGTGGCCGAGGCGGTGGCCGACCTCGTCGCTGATGCAGGCAAGGCCACGCTCGGTGGAGCGGGCTACAGCTCGCTGGGGGCGGTCGTGGGCGCCACCAAGCCCGCCGATGCAGCTCGGCTGCGCGGACGCATGCCGCACACGCTGTTCCTGGTGCCCGGCTACGGCGCACAGGGCGGCGGCATCGCGGACATCAAGCCTTGCTTCAACGCCGATGGACGCGGTGCGATCATCACCGCAAGCCGGAGCATCATCTACGCCTTCTCGAGCGATGACGATGACTGGGCAGGCTCCATCCGTCGCGCCGCCGAGTCCACGCACCGCGAACTCGCGGAAGGGCTTCGCGCATGAACCTTCCCCGGCTCCTGATCGGCGTCTTCATCTTGGTGCTGATCTCGCTGCCGCTGGCGCTGCGACGCAGTGCGCCCGGCGTGGCCAAGGGCGTGCCGAGCATCGTGGTCATCACGCCGCACAACGAGCAGATCCGCCACGAGTTCGGCCGCGCCTTCGCGCGCTGGCATGAACGCGTGCACGGTTCGCCGGCGGCGGTCGTCTGGAGCACCCCGGGTGGCACGAGCGAGATCCGCCGCATGCTGGTGGCCAGCGTCGAGAGCGACTTGCTCGCGGGCAAGCCTGTGGGCGGCGATGCCGACCTCCTGTTCGGCGGCGGCAGCTACGAGTTCGATCTCCTGTCGAAGCCCATCAGCGTGACTGTGGATGGCGAGCAGCGCTCGGCGACCGTGCTCGAACCCGTGGTGCTTCCCGAAGGCTTCCTCAACATGGCCTACGGCGACAACGACATCGCGGGCAACCGGCTCTATGCGCCCGATGGTGCGTGGTACGGCGCCGCGCTCTCGAGCTTCGGGATGGTCTACAACGCGCGGCTCCTCGAACCGATCGGCGTTCCGGCCCCTGCACGCTGGCAGGACCTGGCCGATCCACGCTTGGCTGGCTGGGTGGCGATGGTGAATCCGGCGCAGTCGGGTTCGGTGGCCACGGCCTTCGAGACGATCCTGCGCCGATGCGGCTGGCAGGATGGATGGCGCATCCTGCGCCGAGCGGCCGCCAACGCGCGCACGATCGCTGCGTCAAGCAGCCGGATCCCGGTCGACGTCGCCGATGGCGAAGCCGCGGTCGGCGTCTGCATCGACTTCTACGGTCGCTTCGAAGCCCAGGCCTTGATCGACGATGCGCGCCTTGCCGGCAAGGAACCCGATGGTCGGCTGGCCTTCGTGGATCCGGTCGGCGAGACCGCGATCGATGCCGACCCCGTGGCCATGCTGCGCGGTGCGCCGAACCCGGAACTCTCGCGCCGCTTCATCGAATTCTGCATCAGCGACGAGGCGCAGGCCCTGTGGCAACTGCCGCGCGGCTACGCAGGCCGCATCGAGGGCCCGGAGCAGTACGAGCTCCGTCGCCTGCCGGCCACCCGCCGCTTCATCGGTCGCTTCGTGACTGAGACGATCGATGGCATCGATCCCTTCGAAGTCGCCGCGCCGCTCTCGAAGGATTCGAACATGCGCAGCTTCATCGCGCCGCTCTTCAGCGGCCTGTGCATCGATCACCACAAGGCGCTGCGAGCGATGTGGAAGCGGATCATCGATCACCCCGCCTACCCCAAGCCCAAGGCCGGCGAGCACGCCGAGCTCGTTCGTGCGGACGAGGTCAGCGACCCTGAACTCAAGGCCCTGCTGACGGCCTTCGATGCCATGCCGATCCTGCCCGCCCCCGACGGAGCCACGAAGGCGCTGTGGGATCCCGCCAATCTGTCCGCGCTGCGTGCCGGCTGGCTCAAGGGCGAGTGGAAGGACGCTGGTCTGTGGCCTGCTGGCACCTCGCCCGCGATCGACCTGCGCCGACGCTGCGCCGCGCTCGTCGCCGAGCAGGCCGGGCTGATGGATCAGGCAGCCGCGCGATGACCGCCATGGATCCGCGCCCCGTTCACCTTGACCTGGTGCGCGACGAAGCACTGTCGATCACGTGGGACGACGGCCACGCAAGCCGACTGCCGGTGGCGCTGCTTCGGCGCATGTCGCCCAGCGCCGACCAGCGCCAACTGCGCGAGGAGATGGCCTCGAACCCGCTCACCGTGCTCCCTTCGCGGACCTTCGATGCACCCATCCGCGCGGAGTCGATTGAGCTTGTGGGCAACTACGCGTTGCGCATCCGCTTCAGCGATGGCCACGACACGGGCATCTATTCGTGGCGGTACCTGCGGAGCCTCGATCCCGAAGGATCGAACGGCTGATGGAGTGGATCCTCGACCAAGCGCTGCCGCGCCCGAGCCGACTCGTGGTCCCATCGGGTGCGTGCACGGCGCACGCGACGGTCGATGGCGTGCGACTGAGTTCGGGCGTCGCGCACGTGAACAACGTCGAGTACGTGCGATGGGTGGATGAACTCGCGGCGCTGCACGCGCTCGAACTCGGCCACGGGCGCCCCGCGATGCTCGAGGCAGGCCGCATGTGGTTCGTGGCCCGTCATGAACTCGACTACCGCGCGGAGTGCTTCGCGGGTGACCGACTGCACGCGGCGACCTGGATCGAACGCGTCGAGGGCGCGCGAGCGTGGCGGCGTACGGCGATCTGGCGTACGCCGGAACAGGTTGTGCTGACGGCACTTACGGCGTGGGCGCTGGTGGATCTGGCCACGCGTCGCCCGGTTGCGCTGCGCTCGATCGCCGGTGCGGCCGCGACGACGTGAGGCGATCGCGGAATCACGTCAGGCAAAATTGAAGGTCCGGAGCAGGTGCTGACGAATAACACGGTGCAGCAAGGACGTGCGCTGCTCAACCAAGCATCTTTCTCCCCTCCGCTCCGCTGACCCGATCCGTTGGGTCAGCGGAGTTTTTCGTTGGCGCGCCGGGTTGCCGACTCGCGACGCCGCACGGATCATCCACCCATGCTTGCGCTCCTCTTGGCGTTGATCGTCGTTCCGCCGTTCACCGATGCCGCTGATGGCGGCGCTCGCGAGGGCCAAGTCGTGCAGGCCCCGGCGCCCAAGCGCGACCTGCGCATTGCGATCCTGCCCGATCGCACCACCGGCCGTGACTGGGGCCTTCCCTACCTGGATGCCGCCGTCGAGGACCTCAATCGCCTCAAGCCCGATGCCGTGTTCTGCGTCGGCGACCTGATCCAGGGCTACACGCGCCGCCCCGAGGTCTGGCAGTCGCAGATGAACGCGTACCTCACGCGCGTCAAGGCGCTCGACATGCCGTGGTACCCGACCGCCGGCAACCATGATGTGATTGCCGGCACGCGCGATCCCAGTGACCGACGCTTCGCCGAGCTCTACCGGCGCGAAGTCGGTCCGCTCTGGTACGCGGTCGACCTGGATCGCCTGACGGCCATCGTGCTCTACTCGGACGAAAACCTCGATGACCGCTCGATCACGCTTGGCGACGAGCAGTTCGCCTGGCTCAAGGGCCAGCTGGACCGCGCGAAGTCGCGCAACGTGCCGTCGATCCTGCTCATGCACCGTCCGCTTTGGCGCTACCGCGACGTGGGCTGGGACGATCGCGTGCACCCGCTGCTCGCGCCTGCCGGCACGGTCGCCGTGATCGCGGGCCACTTCCACAGCATGCAGCGGGATCCTGACCGCGACGGCGTGCAGTACCACATCCTCGGCACCTGCGGCGGCGCGATCGACCAGCACCCGCTGACCGGCCAGCTCCAGCACATCTCGATGCTCGACCTGAAGGATGGCTCGGCCGAGGTCTGGCACCAGTTCGCCGGCGCGACGCTGCCCGGCGACTTCATCGTGGCCGAGGACCAGGAGCGGGCCTTCAAGCTCAAGCGTGACGAGAAGACCGTCGTGATCTCGGGATCGCTGCCCGAGCCTGGCGCGAACGGCCTGCGCGATGCACCGCTGTCGGTCACGATCAGCAATCCGATGGATCAACCGATCACCGCTCTGGTGTACTTGCGCGATGGCAGCGGCGAGGAGTGGATCGTGCCCGGCGAGCCCGCGGTCAGCCGCACGCCTCGCGACACGCACAACCCGGCAGTGACCGACCTCGACACGCCGATCACGATCGACCCCGTGACGCCGATCGCCATCGCCCCCCGCGCCAAGGCCACGATCCCCCTGACCGTCGATTGCCCAGCGCTCAACGATCCGCTGCGCGCCCCCGAAGCGGTCGTGGCGCTCTCGTTCACCGACTCGAAGGGTCGCACCGTGCCGGTCGCGGTGCGCCGCAGGCTGCCGATTGCGCGCACGCTGCCCGCCCTCGTGCCCATGCCGCTCGAAGAGTGGGAGTGGACCCCCTACGCCACCGATGACGCACCGCCGACCGTCACGGCCGAGCGATCGGGCGAGTCGCTCGTTCTGACCGTGCGGGTGCCCGACGATCGGATCGCCGAGTCGTTCCCCGCAGCCACCAAGCGCCGCGACCGGGCCACGAATCCCCTGGTCGATGCCATGGCGATCCGACTGCATGGGGCGGGCGAACCAGCCGCGTGGACCTGGGAACCCTCGACCGCCTCGGTGCTCGGTGCGCCGAATGGACCGACGTTCGAGCGCGTGCCCGCGACCGATGGCTGGGCGGCGCGATGCACGATCCCCGCGGCACTGATGAACGGCGTCACCGCGATCAACGTCGGCGTGGCCGACAACGACGACACCTTCCACACCCAGTGGAGGTGGTTGTCGCCGAGCGATCTTCCGGCTGCTCTTGACCCGAACCAACGCTGACTCCGCGGCGTCTTTCTGCTATCGTTTCCACCAACCAAGGAGTCCTCCGATGAAGACCACTCTCATCCTGTGCAGCATCCTCGGCGCATCCATGCTGACCGCGTGCGGCGGCGGCGGATCGTCGAGCACCGCGATCCGTGAAGACCAGAAGCGCAAGCCACCTGCAGCCCAGGTCCAGGCGCCCGACGATGCCTTCAATGCCAACCGCAAGCTCCAGTCGAGCAGCGGCGCGGCGGGCGTCGAGCCCCCGAAGAAGAACTGATCGATCGCCCGCGTGCGCGGGCCGTCGAACCAGTCCAAGCCACTTCAACGGCAACGGCAACGCCCCGGCCTCGTGCCGGGGCGTCGTCGTTCATGGGTGCTACGTGCGGCCGGCCACCGTGCGCACGGCAGCGCGCTCGATCAGTTCCCCAGCATCAGGTCGCGCAGGATCTGCAGGCCTTCGGCCAGCTGCGCATCGTTCACGGCGAACGAAATGCGGAAATGCGTGTCTTGCGCGCTGAAGACGCCGCCCGGCACCACGAGCACGCGCCGCTCGAGCGCCTTCTCGCAGAACTGCGTGCCGGTCATGCCCAGCCGCTTCGGCACCGGCACGAACGCGTAGAACGCGCCCTCGGGCTTGGGCAGGTCGACCACGCCCTCGAACGCCTTGAGCACCATGTCGCGGCGGCGCTCGTACGCCAAGAGCGCGCCCGACAGGTCGCAGCGGTAGGCGTGCGCAGCCGCCACCTGCAGCGGCGTCGGCGCGCACACGTAGGTGTACTGCTGGAGCTTCGTCATCTGCT
>JASGCG010000120.1 GCA_030054235.1 Bacteroidia bacterium | reverse complement strand
GGCATCGCGCATGTGACGGCTCCAGCGGCTCGGTGCGACGAGTTCACGCGGTCCATCCAGATGCCGCATCGTCGCGTCGAGGAACGATTCGACCATCTCGTGCGGCAGCTCGGGCCACTCCCCGAAGCTCGGCATCACGGCGGGCCCATAGAAGGTCGACAGCCCCGCATGACGCATGAACGCAAGATGCAGCGAGGTGATGTCGCTGTATCCGCAGAAGATCTTGGGGTTTGCCCGCACGGCCGCGAAGTCGAGGTACGGCACCAGGCTCGACGAATTGCTGCCGCCGATCGTCGTGATGATCGCGCGCACCTCGCGGTTCGTGAACAGCTCGTTGATCTCGGCGGCGCGCTCCTGCGGCGTCCCCGATCGCGCGCCTTGCGAGGTCGCTCGGGCGGTCAGGCTGCCCTCGATGACGCGGAAGCCGAGCCGCGTGAGCTCGGCGACGCCATGCAGGTACTTCGCACGGAACGCCACATGCGCGGGCAACGACGGCGTGCAGATGCCGATCGTGTCTCCGGGACGGAGCGCAGCCGGGCGGGTAAGACTCCTCATCGCCGTCATGATGTCGGAACTTTAAACCCGCTCCCGGCGAGAGCCACGCGGACCCGTTCACCGAGAGCGGCAGAGAGCAGAAAGATGCCCCCAAGAATGAACTCTCGGGCATCAGGATCGATGTTTCCGCGTCCCCCATCAATGAACAAGCGGGTTGACCGTTCTCGGTCAACCCGCTTTGGGAACTCCCCCAACTGGACTTGAACCAGTAACCTGGCGGTTAACAGCCGCCCGCTCTACCGATTGAGCTATAGGGGAATGGGCTGGGAAGAATAGCCGTTGCCGTCGTGAGGTTCAAGATCGGCGTTTCAGGGGGTTGCCTTCACGTCCATTTTGGGTATATTCCTCCTCCCCCCAAGGGAGCCACCTATGAAGGACAAGACTCACCCCCAGTACTTCCCCGAATGCAAGGTCCACTTCCGCGGCCAGGTCGTCATGACCGTCGGCGCCACGGTGCCCGAGATGAGCGTTGAAGTGTGGTCGGGTTCGCACCCCTTCTTCACCGGCCAGAAGACCTTCGTCGACACCGCCGGCCGCGTCGAGCGCTTCCAGCGCAAGTTCGCAGGCGGGTACTTCGGCAAGGACAAGAAGGCCGCCAAGTAGTTCCAATCGAATCAAACACCGCACGCCGCGCCATGACCTGGTGCGGCGTGTGTCGTTTTGCGTGCATCACCATGCAGGCGCCGTGCTCCCCTGTCCGACCCGATGGACCAACTCCCCGACAACCTCCTGCGCAAGCTCGATGAACTGAGCGCCGAGTGGACCTCGCTCGGCCGCGAGCTCGAGGACCCGCTCATCGCGGTCGATCACAGGCGCACGCGCGCGATCGCCATGCGTCGTTCTGCCATCGAGCCGATCGCAACCGCCTTCACCCGCTGGCGCGCCCTGCCCGCCGAGGCCGCGAGCCTGCAGGAACTCGTCGAGTCAGGCGATCCGGAACTGACCACCATGGCCAAGGCCGACCTCGCCGCGCTGGCCACAGAGCGCTCGATGCTGGCCGACACGCTGCAGGAAGCCCTGGTCACGGCCGGCGACCGCGCGGTGGGCAACCTGATCCTTGAAGTGCGCGCCGGCGTCGGCGGCGACGAAGCCGGCCTGTGGGCCGGCGACCTCTGCGCGATGTACATGAAGTTCGCGCAGCGACGCGGATGGCGCGTGGAGGAACTCGAATCCAAGCCCGGCGATGCAGGCGGCGTGTCGCAGGCGATCTTCGCGATCACTGGCTCTGGCTGCTGGAGCGACTTGGGCTACGAAGGCGGCACGCACCAGGTCAAGCGCGTGCCCGCGACCGAGGCACAGGGCCGCGTGCACACCAGCACGGCCACGGTCGCTGTGCTCCCCGAACCCGAGGACGTCGAGTCAGCCGTCGATCCCGCCGAGGTCAAGGAGATGGTCACGACCGCCCAGGGCCCCGGCGGCCAGAACGTGAACAAGGTCGCCACCGCCGTGCACCTGATCCACCTGCCGACCGGCATCGAGGTGCGCATGCAGGAAACGCGAAGCCAGGGCCAGAACCGTGAGAAGGCATGGAAGCTCCTTCGCGCGCGCGTGCTCGAGCGCCGTGAAGCCGAGGCCGCGGCGCGACGCAGCGACCAGCGGATCGCGATGATCGGCAGCGGCGGTCGCGCAGAGAAGATCCGCACGTACCGATGGAAGGAAAACGTGGCGGTCGATCACCGCATCGAGCGGTCGTTCCCGCTGCACGGGCTGCTCGCGGGCGAGCTCGAACCCGTGGTCGGTGCTCTGCGCGCTGCGGACATCGCCGAGCGCATCAAGGCGCTGTGACCGGTGCGGCCGGCGCTGCAGGAGCGGGCGCCGCTGCACCTTCGGGCTTCGGCCTGATCGTGCCGAAGAGATCGAGTTCCTGCAGCTTCCCCCCGCTGCCCACGATGAGCGTGTCAGCGAAGAAGCCTCGTGCATCAGGTAGCGGCTTGAGCTGGATCACGGCGACCATGCCTTCGTCTTCCTGGTGCGATTCGACCAGTTCTGCCGTCACGGGGCACGCCACGCCGCCCTTGACCGAGACCACATCGAACGGCGCGGTCGCATCCTTCGACTGCACTTCGATGCGGACCCCTTCGACGGGATCGATGCGCCCCGCGTTGATCCGGTACTCGCGCATGCGCAGCACGGGGCGCTTGATGGGATTCGCATTGCGGATCCGCACATCCACGAGCGCGCAACTGGGGTGATCAGTCTCGACGATCCAGAAGTCGCCGATGGCCTCGCCCTCGGGGAAGGACCAGGCGAGCTTGTGCCGCGGATGCACGTCGCCGGGCGCTTCCTGCGGGACGATCGTGGCAGGCTTGCCGTTCACCGACAGCACACGGAAGGGCGTGCCATCGGTGCTCTCGATGATGGTCTCGCCGGCGCGTGCACGCTCGCCGACGAGGTTGATGTAGGCCGGCACCGCACGGACCGGCAGCGCCACCTCGCCCTGCACGGCCACGTTGATGGGGCGCGCGTAGCCCTTGGCGATGATCTTGAGCTGCGAGCGCCGCATGCCTTGCATCGGAGCGCCGCTGAGTTCAGTCTCGATGACGAAGCTCTTGCCGGGCTCGATCGTCACGCCGGCAGCGTCGGTGATCGTGGTGCACTTGCACGACGGCGTGACGCTGAGCAGCGTGACCGGCGCGGTGCCACCGTTGGTCAGCGTGACCGTGCCGCGCGCGTTGGTGTTGGGGAGCATGAAACCGAAGTCGAGTCGCTGCGGCGTGACCGTGATCGGCGGAGGGGCATCGATGGCCCCTTCCTGGACCGGATCGGCAGGCTCGCGCGCAGCTGGCGCATCGGCAGCCTCGCGCGCATTGGGGCGCGGGGTGCGCGCGCGCGTGCGCTCAAGCCGAGAATCCTCGCCCTGCCCCTTCGGCTTGGGAGCGGGCGCTGCAGGCGAGGCCGCCGGGGCGGTGGCGGGCTCATCGGTCGCCTGGCCGCTGGGGGCCGGAGCGGTTGCTGGTGGGTTCGGGGGCGGGTTCTGGGCGGTGGCGGGTGCTGAAACCGCGCAGCCGAGCGCTCCGAGTGCTGCGAGGAACGTGGCGAGACGGGGCCAACGCGCGGCGACATGGAAAAGCATGGGCGGGAGCCTATCCGCCGACCCCCGTTTTTGCGCTGGAATTGCGGGTCGACGGCTCGGTACGGCGAACGGCGCGGAAGGTTTCAGTCGTTGGAGGGGAATCCGCCAAAAAATCTCGCCAGTCATTTGGATGTTCATGGAACCGGGCTATTGTCCTTGTGTCGACAGGGGCAACCCAGTCGACCGCGCAACCCGGTTCAACCTGCCAAAGGTGAGAAAGACCAAAGGCACGGCCACACGGCTGCGATGTCAAACAAGCCCTTTTCCCTCCCTCCGCCCCCGAGCCTCGTGCTCGGGGGTTTTTTCTTGTACGGCAGCCTGCCGGGAGCTGATGGCTTGAGATGGCCCCGCCAGCGCGCCGTCACGCCCCGGCTCGAGTGCGCCAATGGGGCGCCCCGCTCGTTTGCTATCGTTGACCCTCCCCAAGGGGACCCACCACCATGAAGAGCACCGACCTACGCCCCGGCATGGCCATCAAGATGGATGGCAAGTTGTACGTCATCACCCAGTACACCCACGTGACCCCCGGCAACCTGCGCGCGTTCGTGCAGGTCAAGATCCGCGACATCGAAAAGGGCACGATCATCGAGAAGCGCCTGCGCTCGGGCGAAGAAGTCGAGCAGGTCGAGCTCGATCGGCGTGCGATGCAGTACCTGTATGCCCAGGGCACGACGCATGTCTTCATGGACAACCAGAACTTCGAGCAGCACGAGCTGCCCGAGGATGTGGTCGGCGACATGCCGCTCTACATGCTGCCTGACACCGAAGTCATCGTGCTGTGGTGCGACGGTCGTCCGGTGAGCATCGAAATGCCCAACGTGGTCGAACTGCTGGTCACCGATACGCCGCCCGGCATCAAGGGCGCGACGGCCACCAACCAGCTCAAGGAAGCGACCATGGAAACCGGCCTGAAGACGCGCGTGCCGCCGTTCATCACCAACGGCGAAAAGGTGCGCATCAACACGACCGACGGTTCATACGCCAGCCGCGCCTGAGCCGCCGGCCCAACCACGACATCACCCGCGCCCACGGCCCACGCCGTGGGCGCTGTCGTTGGGGCGTGATCGACCGCCACGCAGCCGAGTGACGAGCGTGGATCAGTGGCCCGCAAGCGGGAACCGCGCGCAGAACGTGCGGATCTCCTCGCGCACGCGAGCGCACTCCGCCGCATCGCCCTTGGCACCCATGACACGGTCGAGCCAGTCGGCGACTTGGACCATCTCGCGCTCCTTGAGGCCGCGCGTGGTGAGCGCCGGGGTCCCCAGTCGAAGGCCGCTGGTGACCATCGGCGGGCGCGGATCGAACGGGATGCCGTTCTTGTTGCAGATGATGCCGGCTGACTCGAGCCACTTCTCGGCATCGGCGCCCGTCAGGTCGGCGCTGCGCTGGCGCAGGTCGACGAGCATGAGGTGATTGTCGGTGCCGCCGGTGCAGAGTCGGTAGTTGCGCTCGGTGAGCGCCTTGGCCAGCGCCTGCGCGTTGGCGACGACCTGCCGGCAGTAGTCCTTGAACTCGGGCTTCAGCGCTTCGCCGAACGCCACCGCCTTGGCCGCGATGATGTGCATGAGCGGCCCGCCCTGGCTGCCCGGGAACACCTTGCGATCGAGCTTGGTGGCCAGGTCGGCGTCGTTGGTCATGATGAGTCCGCCGCGCGGACCGCGCAGGGTCTTGTGCGTGGTCGTGGTCACGACGTGCGCATGCGGGAAGGGCGACGGATGCACGCCGGTGGCGCACAGGCCGGCGATGTGGGCGACATCGGCCATCAGGTACGCCCCCACCGAGTCGGCGATCGCGCGGAACCGCGCGAAGTCGATCGTGCGCGGGTATGCCGAGTAGCCGCAGATGATGACCTTGGGCTTGTGTTCCTTGGCCAGGCGCTCGATCTGGTCGTAGTCGAGCAGTTCAGTCCGCTCGTCGAGGTTGTATTCGACGATCGAATAGAAGGTGCCGCTGAAGTTGGGCTTGAGGCCGTGCGAGAGGTGGCCGCCTGACTTGATCGGCAGGCTGAGCACGGTGTCGCCGGGGTTCATCAGCGCCATGAAGGCGGCGATGTTCGCGTTGGCGCCGCAGTGCGGCTGTACGTTGGCGAAGCTGCAGCCGAACAAGCGCTTGGCGCGCTCGCGCGCCAGGTCCTCGACCTGGTCATGCCACTCGCAACCACCGTAGTAGCGCTTGCCCGGATAGCCCTCGGCGTACT
>JASGCG010000119.1 GCA_030054235.1 Bacteroidia bacterium | reverse complement strand
GTCGCCGGCGCCGCGGATGCCGTTGCGGATCACCATGGCCATCGCGAAGTAGACCTGGATCAGCCCGCAGATGAAGAGCAGCGAGGGCACCTCGCGCACGTGCACGGGATCCTCGCTGATGATCCGCGTGAGCGGCTCGCCCAGGGTCATGAAGGCGATCCCGAAGCCGCCCATGATCGCCATGCCGACCAGGTTGCAGCGCCAGATGGCGGTGCGTGCCTTCGAGGCGCTGCCCGCGCCGAGGAACTGGCCAGCGAGCGCACCCGCGGCCGTGCCCATCGCGAATCCCGGCAGGAAGCTGAACGCCTCCCATTGCACCGCGATCATGTGAGCGCCGACCAGCCCCTGGCGCGGCACGCCGTCGAGCCCCTCGGCCACGCTGATCATGCCGATGAACGCCATGACGAAGAGGTTCACGGCCCACAGCGTCACGCCCTCGAAGAAGTTGGGGATGCCCACGCGCGCGATCCGCCAGGTCGTCGTGCGGTCGAGCCGCACGTCATGCCGCTCGAGACGAAGGTCCTTCACGCCGCGCCGCAGGACGCGCCAGGTCATCCATGCGCCGACCGCGTAGCCGATCACGGTCCCGATCGCGATCCCCGAGACGCCCCACTCGGTGGCGTCGATGCCCAGGAGGTTCGGCAGCCGCATGCTGCCCAGCCGCATCTCCACGCCCGAGAGCAGGATGCTGAGCACCACGTTCACCACATTGACCCACGCCGAGATGATCGAGGGCTTGGTCGTCTCGCCCGCGCCGTGCAGGATCATCGAGCCGATGCTCATCACCGAGAGGAACGGCATCGCGATCGCGTTGATGCGCGTGTACTGGATGCAATACTCCGCGCTGCGCCCGCGCAGCTCGCAGAGCTCAGCCAGCGGCACGACCGCGAACCAGAGCACCACGCCGACGATTGAGCCCCACGCCAGTCCGAGCGCAAGCCCGCGGCCCGCGACCACCTGGGCCTCGGCGGGATCGCCCGCCCCCATGGCACGCGCGATGATGGCCTGCGCGCCGACACCCACCCCCATGAGCGCGATGCCGATGAACCAGCCCACGTACGCGCCGATCCCGATGCCATCGAGGGCCGGCGTGGCCACACCGTCGGGGAGGCTGCCGGCAACCATCTTGTCGACCAGACCGACGCACGCGGCCATGACCTGCTGGATCAGCACTGGCCATGCGAGCACCCAGATCGCGCGATTGATCGAGAGGCCCGCGAGCTTGCCGCTGCGGATCGTGCCTTCGTCATCGAGCGGAGCCTCTGCCTCGATGATGGCCGAGACCGGGCTCATCGGGTCCTCGGGCGAGACCACGGTTGTCGGATCGATCCCTCGATCGCGTGCTGGCGTTGGCGTGGTCACGGCGCGCTGGATTCGCTGCGTTCAGGGCGCGGGATTCGCAGCGGGTGCAGCGATCGGAGCGGTGGCGGTCGCGGGCTCGGAGTAGGTCGGTCGTGCGGCAGCGGCCAGGCCGATCGGCGCGCCGGGAACCTCGAACCGAGGCTGATCCCAGAAGATCATCCAGTCCCAGAGTTCGAAGTCGCGTCGGTAGGTCGGGTAGGTGTAGGCGTTCTCGGCACGGAAGCGGCCAGCAACAGGCTGCAGTGCGTACCACTCCAGCCAACGAGTGCGATCGGTGCCGAAGTCGCGGCCTGTGATCAGCCACAGGCTCTGCGAGGCTGCCAGATTCACGCACAGTTCAGGTTGGTCGAGCGCAGCGATCAGCGCCTGCACCACGCTGTCTTCCGGGTACTGGCCGAGCGCGATGGCGAGCTCGGTCCGCACATCCGTCTCCTCGGTCTCTTCCAGCAGTCGGGTCCAGAGCTGGTCGACGATCTCGCGGTTGTGCAGTCGTTGCAGGCCACGTGCAGCAGCAAGCCGCACCGGCACCGCCGCGTCCTTGAGCTGCAACGCGATGAGCTTGGCCTCGGTCGGCTGCGCGAATCGGCAGAGGCTCTCGATCGCCGCCGCCTTCACGAGCGGGTCGCGCGATTCCGACACGTAGATCCGGTAGAGCTCGATGTACGTCGGTTCGCCGCCGAAGGTCGCGGTGCCCAGGAGGACCAGGCCACGACGCTGCGCTTCCGGATCGCTTGGGTCGACGGCCCAGGATGCCGCCTCCTGCGGCGTCGGGGGGCTGAACGACTTGCCCAGCATGTCGAAGTCGCTCATCATCGAGTCGCACGCGGCGAGCGTGAGGAGCGCAAGAGCGAGCAGGAAGCGGAGGAGCATGGTGGTCGAGCAGGGCATCGTGCCCGGCGTGCCGGGAGCGTAGCCGTTATCGTCGCTGCATGGCGATGCTGCGCGTGATCGGGATGCCCCTTGGTGCCTACCAGACCAACGCCTACGTGGTGTGGGATGGCGACGACGCGTCGAGGGGCTGCTGGATCATCGATCCGGGCGAGCGCCCCGCGCGGCTGATCGAGCGCATCCGATCCGAGGGTCTGGTGCCGGACACCATCCTCTTCACCCACGCGCACGTCGACCACATCGCAGGTTTGCCCGAGGTGCTTGCCGCGTTCGGCGAGCTGCCCCGGCTGGCGCATCCAAGCGAGCACGACTGGTTCGGCGAGCCTGCCTTGAACCTGTCGGAGTGGGGGGAGCGGCCGGTGTCGGTCGCAGCGCCGACGGGAGAACTCTCCGATGGCCAGCGGTTGAGGCGGGGGGGCCTTGAGTTCGAGGTGCAGCACCTGCCGGGCCATTCGCCAGGGGGCTGTTCGTTCCGTTGTCCCGCCGCCGGCGTGGCGATCGTGGGTGACACGATCTTCGCGGGGTCGATCGGGCGCGTTGATTTTCCCACGAGCGACCCCGGAGCCATGCGAGCATCGTTGGCGAGGCTCATGCAGTGGCCGGAGGCGACGACCGTGCATGCCGGCCACGGACCGTCGACGACGATCGGGCGCGAACGCGCGACCAACCCGTTCATCGTGCACCCCGACTCGTGGTGAGTCCTCCGGTACGATCCCTCCAATGGGGTCCGACGAGAAGATCTTCCGTGAAGGCGCGATCGAGACCGCAGCATCGCCCGACCAGCTGAACGCCATCGCGCCGCTGGTCACGCCGCGCCACGTGCTCCTGATTTCCTCGGTCTTTCTGCTTGCCGGCATCCTGATCGGATGGGCGTTCTTCGCCTCGATCCCGATCACGGTCACCGGGCCGGCGCTGATCAAGCACGATGCACAGGGCAAGGCCGTCGGGTGCGTGGCGTTCTTCTCGCTGAGCGAAGGCAAGCGCGTCGATGTGGGGCAGGTGGCCTACGTCGCGGTCTCGACGGTCGAGGAAGACCAGCATGGCGTGCTCGTGGGCCGGGTGGACACGGTGGATGAGCGGCTCACGTCGCTCGAGACCGTCACGGAGCTCGCCGGTGATCCCACGCTCGCGCAGGAGATCCAGAAGCAGCTCGGTGCCACGCTCTTCGCCTCGATCACGTTCGAGTCCATGGATGGCCGTCTGCGATGGCAGGGCGGGGTGATGCCCGAGGATGACGATCTCAAGCTCTTCACCCCGTGCGAAGTCCGCGTCGTGATCGACGAGAAGTCGCCGGTGCAGCTGCTGCTGCCGACCCTCTTCACCGATGATGCCAAGGCAGGCAGCGGAGCTCGGTGAATGGGGACCGAGGTCGCCACGCCGGTTGCCGCCCCTGCGCTCGAGCGCATCGCGCCGGTGCACGTGCCTGTGGTGCTTCAGATGGAAGCCGCCGAATGCGGTGCGGCGGCGCTCACGGCCGTGCTGGCCCATCACGGCTGCCATCGCACGCTTGAAGAACTCCGTCGCTCCTGTGGCGTGAGCCGCGATGGGAGCAATGCGCTGCAGATCGCCGAGGCCGCGCGCCACTACGGGATGGAGTCCGATGGACTCAGTGCCGAGCTCGATGAGCTCGCTGGGGTCGCCATGCCTGCGATCCTGCACTGGGGCTTCAACCATTTCCTGGTGCTCGAAGGGTTTGACGGAACGTCGTGGCACCTCATGGATCCTGCGCTCGGCCGCCGCAAGGTCTCGACGGAAGACTTCCGCCGCGACTTCACCGGCGTCTGCATCGAGATCAAGCCTGCCCAGGGGTTCGCGCCGTCGGGCCAGCCATCGTCGCCGTGGCCGGCGCTGCGCGCGAGCCTGCGCGGCTCGGCGCCGGCGATCATCGTGGCGCTCATCGCGGGAGTGCTCATGTCCGTTCCGGGGATCGCGGTCCCCGTGCTCGGGTCGGTCTTCGTCGATGGGGTGCTTGCGCGGGGACAGTCGAGCTGGATCATGCCGATCGTCGGCTTCGCCCTCATGGCGGTGCTGGCCAAGGCCGTGCTGTCCACGGTCCAGGCTGCGGTGCTCATCCGGCTTGAGCGCCGCATGTGCATGACGAGCAGTGCGCGGTTCATGGAGCATGCGCTGCGGCTGCCGGTCGACTTCTACTCGCATCGCCTGCCCGGTGAGATGGTCTCGCGTCTGGGCGGTATCGAGCGCTTGAGCCAGCTGCTGGGTTCCAAGCTTTTCCCGGCGGTCGCCGGTGCGGCGACCGGGGCGCTCTACCTCGTGGCGATGATCTCGATCGATCTTCGGCTCGCGCTGCTGTCGGTGCTCGTGGCGGCCGTGATCGCGTTCATCATCGCGCGATCGGCCCGCACGATGCGCGATCAATCGCGCATGGCCGAGCAGGAGTCGGGGCGTCAGGCGGGCATCGTCGCCGTCGGCCTGCAGGCCATGGAGACGCTGAAGGCTTCGGGCCGTGAGAGCGATTTCCTCGCACGCGTGATGGGTGCCCAGGCGCGCGCACGCCGCAGCCGGCAGGACCTGGAGCACCGTGGGCTGGCGGTCGAATCCGTTCCGCCCTACCTCGAGTCGCTGCTCTCGCAGGCGATCGTGCTGGCGTTCGGTGCTGCGCTCGTGATGCAAGGCGAGCTCACGCTCGGTGGCCTGCTCGCGTTCCAGACGATTCTCTACTTCTTCATGGGTCCGGTCGTCGACCTGGCGGGATTCGCGCAGGAATTCCAGTCCGTCCACGCCGACCTGTCGCGACTCGATGACGTGCAGCGCCATCCCACCGATCCCCTCGCGGCACCGTCCGCCGAGGCTGGCGCGTCACGCATCGAGGGCTGCGTCGAGCTCCGCGAGGTGACCTTCGGCTATGCGGAAAGCCAGCCGCCGCTGCTCGAGGCCTTCAGCCTGCGCGCGGAGCCCGGCCGCCGCATTGCGCTCGTGGGCGGGACCGGCAGCGGCAAGAGCACGGTGGCCAAGCTCGTGACGGGGCTCTACCGCCCGTGGTCGGGCAGCATCGAACTCGACGGTCGCGACCTCGCCGAGTGGCCGCGCATCGAGCGCACCGGCGGCGTGGCGATGGTCGCGCAGCAGCCGCAGCTCTTCGAGGGCTCGCTGCGCGAGAACCTCACGCTGTGGGATGCGGACCTCCCGGAGTCGTGGCTCTACGAGGCGCTTGAAGATGCAGCCAGCGCCGATCTTCTCCTTCGCCGCGGTGGGCTTGGCCAGCGGGTCGAGGAAGGCGGCTCCAACTTCTCCGGTGGCGAGGCCCAGCGCATCGAGATCGCACGCGCGCTGGCCCGGCGTCCGAGCGTCATCGTGCTCGATGAAGCCACGAGCGCGCTCGATGCCGAGACGGAGTTCCGCATCGACCGGGCCCTGCGACGTCGCGGGTGCACCTGCATCATCGTGGCGCACCGCCTGTCCACCGTGCGCGATGCCGACGAGATCATCGTGCTGGATCGCGGCACCGTTGCAGAGCGCGGAACGCACCAGGAACTGATGGATGCAGGCGGTGCCTACGCAGCGCTCGTCGAGGGAGGCACCCTGTGATCCACCTCGTCGAGCATGTGATCTCGCTCGGTGCGTCGGCGGCACGGGCCGACCGACGGGAGCCGATC
>JASGCG010000118.1 GCA_030054235.1 Bacteroidia bacterium | reverse complement strand
CGGGCTTGTGGTCATAGAGCTCCAGCTGCGATGGACTGCCGGCGAGATGTACGTAGATGACGGACTTGGCGCGACCGGCAAAGTGAGGGCTGCGCGCAGCCGCTGGATCGATTGCGCCATCCATCAGCGGCGCCGCCACGCCAAGTTCGCCCAGGGCCAGTGCACCAAGCCCAAGGCTTCCCGCGCCCAGGAACTGGCGCCGGGTGATGGCATGTAGGTTCGGCAGGTCGTGGCGCATCATGGTCTGCTCAGAAACTCATCGGTGTTCAGGATCGCGCTGGCAACGCTGACCAAGGCAGCACGCCGGATCGCCTGATCACCGTCGCCAGCGACCGCCGACGCATCCGCGGGCGCGGCGTCGTATCGCGTGCGCTCGGCCTCGTAGAGCGAGTGGAGCACGGCGCGTTCGGCTTCGACGGGCGCGCGCAGCAGCGCACGATGCCACATCGCGTCGATTGCCACGATCGGTTCGAGCGCATCGACCGAGCGGGCGAGCGCGACCGCACACTCGACGAACGCCGGGTCGTTCAGCGTGACCAAGGCCGCCAGCGGCGTGTTCGTGCGCACGCGTCGCACGGTGCACGTGGCACGATCGACGGCGTCGAGCGTCATCAGGCTGGGGTATGGCGCCGACCGGCGCCAGAACGTGTAGATCGCGCGCCGGTAACGGTTGTCGCCCTCGCTCGTCGTCCACTGCGAGCCGTTGTAGACGACGTTCCAGATCCCATCGGGCTGCGGCGGCATCACTGGCGGCCCACCCATGGTGCGCGAGAGCAAGCCCGACACGAGCAGTGCACTGTCGCGAATCGCCTCGGCATCGAGCCTTCGCCGCGGGGCATGCCAGAGCAGCCGGTTGGATGGATCGCGCTCGATGCCGACTCCGGCCCGGACCGCCGACTGTCGATACGTGCTGCTGAGGACAAGTTCGCGCAGCAAGCGCTTCAGATCCCAGCCACCATCGCGGAACCTGATGGCCAGGTCATCGAGGAGCTCGGGATGGCTCGGCGCATCGCCCATCACGCCGAAATCGTCGCTGGTGGCCACGAGCCCCGTGCCGAAGACCGACTCCCATGCACGGTTCACGATCACGCGCGCGGTCAGCGGGTTCGAAGGCGCCACGAGCCAATCGACCATGCCGCGACGATCGCGCGGCCACGCGCCTTCGAAGGCGTGCAGCGATGCGGGCGTGCCCGCGTGCACGACTTCAGCGGGCGAGGTCAGCGCCCCGCGGTCGAGGCGATGCGTGGTGCGGCGTCGATCGACCGGCAGCTCCTGAAGAACGGGCACCTGCGTCGCGCCGTGCGCGGTGGTGACGGCCATGGTGGGCGCCTCGTCGTCGGTGTCGGCATCGGCTTGCTGGTTCAGGAAGTCCATGAACCGGTAGTAGTCGGCGTGGCTGAGATCGTCGTACGGGTGCGCGTGGCACTGCACGCACTGCATCGACAGCCCCATCCAGGTATTCCAGGTCGTGGCCACGCGATCCATCACCGCGGCCATGCGGAACTCCTCGTTGTCGGTGCCGCCCTCGGTGTTGTTGAGCGTGTTGCGATGGAATGCCGTGGCAACGCGCGTGCGCTCGCTGGCATCAGGCAGCAGGTCGCCCGCGAGTTGCTCCCGCGTGAAGCGATCGAACGGCATGTTCGCGTTCAGGGCCTCGATGACCCAGTCCCGCCAGGCCCAGATCGTGCGGTGGCCGTCCTTCTCATAGCCCTGCGTATCGGCGTATCGAGCGATGTCGAGCCACGGCGCCGCCCAGCGTTCGCCATAGTGCGGGCTCGCGAGCAGCCGATCCACGACGCGCTCGAAGGCATCGGGTGCCTCATCAGCCAGGAACGCCGAGAGCTCGGCTTCGGTCGGCGGCAGCCCGATCAGGTCGAGCGATGCTCGGCGCACGAGCGTCGCCCGGTCGGCTTCTCGCGATGGCTCGAGCCCGGCCTCGTGCAGCCCTTGCAGGATGAACCCGTCAATCGGCTGTCGGCACCACGGGTCCTGCGCTTCGATGGGGCGAGCCGGCACCGCGGGAGCCACGAAGGACCAATGCGGCGATTCTGGTGCGCCTGCAGCGATCCAGGCGTGAAGCAACTCGCGCTCTGCTTCGGTCAGCGCCGGTCCATCCGGCGGCATGCGTTCGTCCGGATCGCTCGCAGCGATGCGCCGCAGCAGCTCGCTTGATGCAGGATCGCCGGGTACGACCGCGCGCCGACCGCTCGCTGCGGGTCGACTGGCGCGGGCGGTTCCGTGCAGGTTCAGTTTCCCACGTTCGCGCACGCCGCCGTGGCACTTCAGGCAACGCTCGGCGATGAGCCGGCGGGCTTGCTCGGCCACGGGGATCGGCCCATCCGCACCAGCGCAGCACAGGACCATGGCGAGCGAAGCCAGCACGGATGGATGGTAGCCCGCTAGCCCGAGCATCGAGCCTTGCTTCTGGCTTACCGCTCGCGCGGCGCATCCAGGAACGATTGCATCGCGTTTCGGACGGCCTCGGGCGCGTCTGAGAACGGGACATGCCCTGCATCGGGAACAAGCACCACCGTGCTCAGGCGGATGCCATCGCCGAAGATGCGCGCCATGCTCGGGTCGGTCACGCGGTCTTCGTCCCCGTAGAGCACGAGTGTGGGTGCGAGCACACCGCCGAGCTGGCCATCCAAGCCACCCTCAAGGAACGGCCGAAGCGCCGCCACGATCCGAAGCGTTGAGGGGCGCAAGCGCTGCGCGCGCTCGACCATCGCTTCGATCAAGGGTTCGGGCACCGGCGGTGGCCGCTTGAACACCAGCCCCATGATCCGCACCAGATCATCCCTCGATTGGATGTCGAGCGGGTTCGCGCCCGTGTCGGCGAGCTTCATGAAGTCGTTGCGCACCGGAGGGTTCACGCCTGCGGGTGCGAGCAGTACGAGCCGCTCCACACGATCAGGATGCGCGATCGCATAGGCCGTGGCCAGCGCACCGCCCATGCTCGTTCCACCAAGATCCATCCGCTCAATGCCCATCGCCGCGCGGAGCAGATCGACCTGCTCCACATACCACGCCGCATCGGGCGTCACGCCGTCCGGCAAGGGATGGTCGCCGAATCCAGGCAGGTCCGGCGCGATCACACGCTGCTCCGGGCGCATCGCCGCCACGAGCGTCATCGCCTCCTTGCTGGTGCCGAAGCCGTGCAGGAGCAGCAGCGGGGGAAGGTTCGGCGCGCTGCCATCGGCAGCCCGTTCCATCAGCGGCCACGATTGGTCGCCCACGACGATCGAACTCGTGGACAGACCGAACGCCAGGCCGCCAAGCCGCCGCACGGTCCACTCGAATCCCGCTGGCCAATTCCAGAGCGCCACGATCCCCACGATGAGGGCCACGATCGGTGCAAGGACCGCGAGCAGGATCTTGCGTCGCATGAACTGATCCTAGGGTCGCGGTGCGACGGTGGTTCGCTCGATCCACGTCGATCCCACGGCTTCGTCGGCGCGCAGCTTGAATCGCTCCGGCACGGGCATCGTCACCGTCACGCGCTCGCCCGTCCCCGGGTGATCGAACGCGATCGAGTGCGCATGCAGGAAGAGCGTGACGGCCTTGTCGCGAAGGGCACTCGTGTTGGGCGGCAGCAGGCTTCGATACACACGGTCCCCGAGCACCGGCGCACCGAGCCACGCGAGATGCGCACGGATCTGGTGCAGTCGACCAGTCTCGATCGAGATCGACAGGACGGCGTGCTCGCCCTTGGCAGCGATCGTCGTCCAATGGGTGATCGCCGGCTCGCCGGCCGTCGCGATCACGCTGACCTTCGTGCCGCCGCGCATCGTTTCGGCCAGTGGCTGCCGGCAGGTGCCTTCCTTGCGCGGCAGTCGCCCCTGCACGATGGCCAGATAGATCTTGTCGATGGTGCGTCGCTCGAACTGCCGTCGGATCCCGTCATACGCCGCAGCCGTGCGCGCCACGATCACGCACCCGCTCGTTTCGCGATCGAGCCGATGCAGCAGGCCCCAGTCGCGGTCGTGCCCAAGCCGCTCGAGCGCGCGCCCATCCTGGGCAAAGAGCGCGTTCATGAGCGTGTCGCGTTGATGACCCACGCCCGGCTGCGTGGGCATGCCCGCCGGCTTCGCCGCCACACAGACGTGCTCATCCTGCATGAGCAACGGCACGTCGAGGGCTGGGTTGGCGACCGGGGGCGGTGGCATGCGGCTATCTTCGCGCAAAGCGCTCTCGCGCGCACGCCCCACCATGCCGCACACGATCCATCCTCGGCTCGCCGCCTTCGGCGAGAGCATCTTCACGACCATGAGCCGGCTCGCCACCGAGCACAAGGCGGTCAACCTCGGGCAGGGGTTCCCCGACTTCGATGCGCCCGAGATCGTGAAGAAGGCCGCCATCGATGCCATCACGGCCGGACACAGCCAGTACGCGCGCGCCGCCGGCTTGCCGCACACCGTCGAGCGCATCAGCGAACGCATGCGCACGACGCATGGTTTCGCGCCGGACCCCATGGCCGAAGTCACGCTCTGCGCTGGCTGTTGCGAGGCGCTCACCGCCACCATCATCGGCCTGTGCGGCGTTGGCGACGAGGTGATCCTGCTCGACCCGTGCTACGACTCCTACGCAGCGGCGGTGGCGATGTCCGGTGCGACGGCCGTGCGCGTGCCGATGCAGGCGCCGGGATTCCGTATCGAGCGTGAGGCGCTTGCGCGCGCCATCACGCCGCGCACCAAGCTGATCCTGCTGAATTCCCCGCACAATCCGACCGGTCGCATCGCGACCGACGAGGAACTACGCACCGTCGCCGAGCTCGCCATCGCACACGACCTGGTCGTGATGAGCGACGAGGTCTACGAGGAGATCCGCTTCACCGCGCCGCACCGATCGATTGCCTGCCTGCCCGGCATGCGCGAGCGCACGGTGATCGTGACGAGCATGGGCAAGACCTTCTCGGTCACTGGCTGGCGCTTGGGTTGGGCCGTGGCGCCACCGCCGCTCACTGCAGCCGTGCGCGCCACGCACCAGTTCCTGACCTTCTGCGCGCCCACGCCGTTCGTGCACGCTGCCGCCGTTGCCATCGACACCCTGAACGATCCCAACGGATACGCAGCGGAATTGCGGCGCGACTACACCACGCGTCGCGCGATCATGCACCGCGAACTCTCGAGCGCGGGGCTCGACCCGCTCTGGCCCGAGGGCGCCTACTTCATGCTCGCGAGCGTCGAGCCTTGGGGGTTCACCGACGACATCGAGGCCGCGACCACGCTTGTGCGTGAGGCCGGCGTGGCGGCCATTCCGTGCTCCGCGTTCTACGACGCTTCGCATGCCGAGCGGCGTTACCTTCGCTTTGCCTTCTGCAAGCAGGAGGCCACCATGCTCGAGGCGGGGCGGCGGCTCCGTGCCTGGGCCGAACAGCGTCGTCGCTGACCTGGTTATCGTGCCAGACTCGGTGCCGGCTTCGTGCGTCGCGTGGTCGCCTCAAGGCGCAGGGCCGGCGGGGGGCTTGCACCGTGCGGCGGAATCGCTATGCTTGCCGATTCCCCACTCCTGACCAAGGATTTCACCGTGTACGCGATCATTGAAGACAGCGGAACCCAGATCAAGGTTGCCAAGGGCGATGTGGTGCAGATCGATCTGCGCGAACTCGCCTCGGGCGGCAAGGAACTCACCTTTGACCGCGTGCTCGCGGTCAACACTGCCGGCAAGGCCACCATTGGCGCGCCGTACGTGAAGGGCGCCTCGGTCGTTGCGACCGTGCTTGGCGAAGAAAAGGGCGACAAGACCATCGCGGTGAAGTACAGCCGCCGCAAGGGCTATCGCAAGAAGATCGGTCACCGTCAGGGCTACCTGAACGTGCGGATCGAAGACATCAAGGCCTGATCCTGCGCGGGCGCCGCGTGCGCCGCAGCCGGGATGGATCTTGAATCCGTCGAAAAACCTGGCGCCCC
>JASGCG010000117.1 GCA_030054235.1 Bacteroidia bacterium | reverse complement strand
GGGCCGCCGAAGCTGCCCCAGACGAACGGAACCGAGTTCGACCGCGCGGAGAGCACCTTGAACCTGCGCCGCACGCCGAGCTCGGCAGCCACGCGGCTGGCGACGCCACGGATCTCGGGATCCGCAGGACTGCAATGGACGCGCAGCGCTCGACGGAAACGCACGACGCGAGCCATGGAGATGCCGACGATGAGCAAGGTGCCAACGAGCCACAGTGCGCCGACGAGGAGCCACAGATCGAGCGCGAGGGAGGGGGCACCTTGCGCCACGGGGTTCCGTGGTGCTGAGTGTTGATCGCTTGCCGACGCCAGCGCCTCGGCCGCGACGGAGGGCGCAGCGGTCGCCGGCCCATCCCGCTCCCGGTGCTCAGCCGAGGCCGGCGGCATGGCGCCTTCCGACGATGATGCGGACCCGCGCGTGCGGCTCGGCGCGGCAGCGGGCCCCGCCGAAGGGGCGGCCCCGCTCATCGAACCGTTCTCGGAGGCCGATGGTGCGCTTGGGGATCCCTCGCCACGCTGGCTGTCCCCGATTGCAGCCGTGAGTCGTTCCAACGGGACCCGCACGGAGAGCCATGGAACTGCAGCGATCGGCGGCATGGCAAGCCGGATCATGACGAGCACCCAAAGCACATGTGCAAGCGATGGATGTCGTCGCCAGCGACCGATCGTCACTGCTAGCAGGGCCAACGGCGTGGCAAGCAGTGTGTTGCCAAGCGCGTACTCAAGGATCAGTTCCGTCACGATCCGCTCCCATCGAGGATCTCGCGCAGGCGACGCAACTCGGCGCGGCCCAGTCGCCGCTGGTCCACGAGATGTGCCAACAGCGGCGCGATCGATCCGCCGGTCAGCCGTTCGACAAGCGACTCGAGCTGCGCCCCGGCGTACTCCTCACGTGAGATGCGGGCCGAGAACGAGTTTGCCGCTCCGGTCTTCCCGCGCTTCACGAGGTCCTTGTCCTCGAGGCGCTGTAGGAGGCGCTGCACGGTGCCGTGCTGCGAACGGTCGGACTCGCCGTAGAGCCTGTCCTGGACCTGGCGCGCGGTCATGGTGCCGTGGTCCCACAGCAGTTCCATGACGGAGAGTTCAGCGTTGGCGAGGGCAGCAGGCGGCATTCGGCGAGATCTCCGCAGTTCCGTGCGACAGGTGAGGTACGACAGGCTGTCGTGCACGATACGACACAGTGTCGTGCCTTGTCAAGTGACGTCACCCCGACCACTCGGCGCGAAGGCAAGGGGAGGTTCTTTCATGGGTTGACTAAGAAGCGATCGTTTCCTAGCATGACGCTTAGAGAAAGGAGCGCTTCCGATGCCACGCACCACCGGCACGTACAGGAATTCAACAGTCGCCGGCGAGACCGTGCGCGCGTTCGTGCCGTCCGCCCTTCCCCCCGCCGGACCGCCGCTCCGCATCGAGGGACCGATCGACGCCGCGTGCGCGCGCGCCATGGCGGCCATCGGCCGGCTTGATGTGGCGGCGAGCCTCGTTCCCAGCACCGAGTGGTTCCTCTACGGCTTCGTCCGCAAGGAGGCGGTGCTGACCTCGCAGATCGAGGGCACCGAAGCCACCCTGCGCGACGTGCTGGAGTTCGAGGCGACGGACCGAAGCACACACGAGGACGACGTGGCGGAAGTCTGCAACTACGTCGAGGCGCTGACCTTCGCGCGCCGCGAGCTCGCGAAGCCCAAGGGCCTGCCGCTGAGCGCGCGCCTGCTCTGCGAGGCGCACCGGCGCCTTCTGCGGGATGCAGGCACCCGTCGCGGCGGCAACAAGAAGCCGGGCGTGATCCGCACGAGCCAGAACTGGGTCGGCGGCACGCGGCCCGGCAATGCGCGCTTCGTGCCACCTCCAGCCGATGCGGTGCCGGGGCTGCTCGCCGACCTCGACCGATGGATCCACGGGCGCGACCCGCTGCCACCGCTCGTCAAGGCTGGGCTGGCGCACGTGCAGTTCGAGACGATCCATCCGTTCCTGGACGGCAACGGCCGAATCGGACGCCTGCTCATCACCCTTCTCCTTGAGCACTGGGGTGTGATGCCGTCGCCCATTCTGTACCTGAGCCACTCGTTCAAGCGCTACCAGCGCGAGTACTACGATCGGCTCTCTGCTGTGCGCACCGAGGGCGACTGGGAGGGCTGGACCCAGTTCTACCTGGCGTGCGTCGAGGAGGCCGCCGAGGACGGCGTCGCCGTCGCCCAGCGCATCTTCGCGATCACCGGCAAGGACCGCGGCCGGCTCCTGTCGCACGCGGGCGCCACCGTGGCGGCGATCCACCTGCTCGACCTGCTGCCGTCGAACCCCATCGTGACGGTGCCGAGGGCCGCGGCACTGCTGGGCACCACCGCGCCCACGGCGCGCAAGGCGGTCGAGGTGCTGGAGGAACTCGGCGTCCTCCGCGAGACCAGCGGAAGGCAGCGCGACCGCGTCTACGCTTACCAGGCGTACCTGCAGGCGCTCACGGCCGACGAAGCATGAGAGGACGCGCGCGGGGAGCGGCACCGGGGTTTGAAGCCGGTTCGATCGTGGGTTCACCAGCAAGCGCAAGGCTGGGTCGGGTTCACCGACCGGCCTCGGGGCGCGTTGATCGAAGCCAATCGTCTTCGATCGCAGCGGCAGGTGGATACTGTGCGGCCATGCACCGAGCCGCCGCACGCATCGTGGAGCTCCTTTTGGCCTCCGTCGCCCTCATCCTGCCTGCTGCTGCGGCCAGCGCGCAAGTCCACTACCACGAGGGCGGTCAACCTTGGAACCAGCGTGCGGATGCCGGCCCCGATGCCGAGGTCCCCGGCTGGTACTACAACCTCGGCATCACGGGCATGCGCGCGGAGCTCGTGGCCGCTGAACCCAAGTCACTCGTGATTCGCTACGTCTTCGCGAACTCGCCGGCGCATGGCCTGGTGTTCGCAGGCGATCTCATCGTCGGGACGGGTGGACAGCTGTTCCGCGAAGCGCACCGCAACGGCTACGGCGAGGACGTCTTCGGCGCGACGGGCCCGATCGAGGAATTCGCAACGGCTCTCGAAGCCGCGCAGGATGCCGGCGCGCCGTCCCCGGGGCAGCTCACGCTGACCGTGCTGCGTGCAGGCCAGCACATCGAGGTCACGCTGAAGGTGGGCACGACGTACGGCCGCTTCGGTGCCGAGTATCCGGCGGCATGCGCCAAGTCGGAGCGCATCGTCAAAGAGTTGCTTGAGTACCTCCTCAAGCACCAGCGCGATGACGGATCGTTCGGCGATCCGGTGCATGACACCTTCGCCCCGCTGGCGCTTCTGTCGAGCGGCGATCCGGCACACCTGCCGGCCGTGGAGCGATGCGTTCGGCGCCTGTGTGCCACGACCAAGGCCGTCGATACGGAGGCGCGCGACGCGCTGCCCAACTGGACCTACATGGGTGCTGCGCTCGTGCTCAGCGAGTACTACCTCGGCACGCGCGCCGCATGGGTGCTCCCGGAACTGCAGGAAATCCACGACTTCATCGCCGCTGGGCAGTACCTGGACATGTCACAGATCAATCCGCGCGCGAAGGAGTCGCACCCGGACAGTTTCCCGAAGGGGCCACTCAATTCACACGGCGGCTGGGGACACAATCCCGGCTTCGAGGGCTACGGCCCGATCGCGATGATCACGGCGCAGGGTGCGCTGGCCTATTCGATGATGGCTCGCTGCGGCATCGAGATCGACCGCACCCGGCACGATGCTGCGTACGCGTTCCTGCGTCGCGGCAGCGGCAAGAACGGTTACGTGTGGTACGGCGACGGCGTCGGTGGGCGCGATGACGGGTGGGCCGACATGGGGCGCACCGGAGCGGCTGCAATCGCCAATGCCATGAGCCCGTATCGGGACGCGGCCTACGGTGACAGTGCTCGATGGCACGCGAGCGTCATCGGTGCGCACCCACAGAGCTTTCCTGATACGCACGGCTCGCCCCCGATGGGCATGGGCTACACGGCGCTCGGAGCGAGCGTCGACCCAGCGAGCTTCCGCGCCCTGATGGACGCCAATCGTTGGTGGTTCGCGCTCGCCCAGTGCACCGACGGGAGCTTCTACTACCAGCCGAACCGGGACAACGCCGGCTACGGCGACGATGCACGCATGACGGCTTCGGCGGTGACGGCGTTCATGCTGCAGATCCCCAAGCGCGGGCTCGTGATCACCGGCAAGGGAACGACGCCCGCGACTACCCCGCCCGCCGGTCCTACCAACGCGTCCCGGCCGCTGAAGGTGTTCATCCTTGCAGGGCAATCGAACATGCAGGGGCATGCGGCGATCTCGACCTTCGATGCGATGGCCGGCGATCCGAAGACCGCACGGCTGCTCAAGCAGATGCGCGGTCCCGATGGTGCGCCGCGCGTGTGCGAGCGGACGTGGATCTCGTCGGTGGGTTGCCTGGGCGATGCGTACTCCGACCGGACCGAGGCGAAGGGCATCTTGACGGCCGGGTTCGGTGCGCCCGAGGACAAGATCGGTCCTGAGTTCACCTTCGGCATCACGATGGAGCAGGCCGTCGAGGGGCCCGTGCTCATCATCAAGACCGCGTGGGGTGGCCGAAGCCTGCACACCGACTTCAGGCCACCGAGCGCGGGGCCGTTCGTGTGGCGCGCGGAGGAACGTGCCGAGCGCGTGGCCCGCGGCGAGGACGTCCAGAAGCTCGAGGCGGAGAAGATCGCGGCGACCGGCGAGTACTACCGAGCCATGATCGCGCACGTGAAGATGGTGCTTGCCGATCTGCCGCGAGTGGTGCCGGGCTTCGATGCGGTGCAGGGCTTCGAACTGGCGGGTTTCGTCTGGTTCCAGGGCTTCAACGACTACGTGGATGGTGGCGTGTATCCGAAGCAGCAGGAGGCAGGTGGGTACGACCAGTACGCCGACCTCCTGGGCCACTTCATTCGTGATGTGCGCAGGGATCTCTCGGCACCGCGTATGCCGTTCGTCATCGGTGTCATGGGGATCGATGGGATGAGGGGCGACACCGATGCGCCCATGCGGAACTTCCGCAGTGCGCAGCGCAAGCCAGCGATGCATGACGAGTTCAAGGGCAACGTCATTGCCGTTGAGACGGCGCCGTTCTGGGATGACGACCTCGAGCGCCTGATGGAGCGTCGCGAGCGATCGAAGGATCCCGAGGCAGACTTCACGCCCGAGGAACGCAAGCGTCTCGAGGGTGCCTCGAACGGTGGCTATCACTACCTCGGTGCGGCCAAGATCCTGGCTCCGATTGGGCGCGCGTTCGCTGAGGCGCTGGTGGGGGCTTCGAAGTCCAAGGATCGCTGATCGGGCGATGAAGGTCAGCACTCGCCGATCGTGTGCTGCTCAGGGCACGACAATTGAGCGGTCGGGGCGGCCTGGCGGCCGCGCAGGCGCGGTACGCCGCGGCATGTCGTGAGCCGCCATGATGGAGTGCGAACCCCCCGGTTGTGAGATCGTTTTTCGCGCTTCTGCCGCCTTCGTCGCGGGCGTCATGAGTTCAGGGAGTAGAGTCGGTGCGGCGACGCAGGGCGTCGCCGTCGATGCTTCGCCCCATCATGCAGCACCCCATCATGCACCAGAACATCACGCACCACATCGTCCTGCCTTCATCGCGTTGGCTCGCGCTGTGTGCCGTCATCGCGGGCTGCGCGTCGTTCGTGCACGCCGAGACCATCACCGTCTGTCTCGACGGGTCGTGTGACTTCACGGGGCCGGTGGCCGCGGTGGAGGCGGCCGCCGAGGGCGACACCATCGAGATCGCCGCGGGGACGTACCTGCTCTCGGCTCCCATCTCGCTCTACGGCAAGGATCTTGCGCTCCGCGGTGCGGTCGATGCGAACGGTCGTCCCACGACCGTGCTCAATGGCCAGAACACGACGTATCACATCAATGCGCTGCATCAGACATCAGCGACCGTGATCGAGAACTTGGTGCTGACCAATGGACGCAGCACGCAGAACGGC
>JASGCG010000116.1 GCA_030054235.1 Bacteroidia bacterium | reverse complement strand
GCCTCGCCGTGCGGCAGCTCGAACGAGGTCATGCTCTCCAGGCGATGGGCAGCCCAGTGGCCATGATCGAGAGGGCGCGCCTCGCGCGTCTCGAACGGATCGCCGCCATCGAGGATGTGGCGCGCGTGCAGTTCAGCCGAACGCACGATCACCGGCCACGCGGCGTCCATCGAGCGCGCACGGATCGCCGCAGCATCGCGCTCGAGCGTGCTGAAGAGTGCGGCATCCTTGAGGAGCGCGATCTTCACCGCCTCGCTGAAGCCGCCGCACCACGCTGCATCGGGAAGCGTGCCCAGGAAGGCCCGGTCGCACACCACCGCATCAGGCGGCGCGAACGAGCCCGTGAAGTTCTTCTTCCCCTTGCGGTTCACGCCGTTCTTCACGCCCATCGCGCTGTCGTCCTGCGCGAGCACCGTGGTCGGCATGCGCACGTGACGCACGCCGCGGTGGGCGATCGCCGCGCCAAACCCCACGACGTCGAGCACGGCACCGCCACCGATCGCGAGCACCATGCTGTGCCGATCGATGCGGAGGTGGTCGACGGCATCGAGCACATCCTCGACGCAGGACGGATCGTTCTTGCACGCTTCGCCACCCGGCATCGACTCGACCCAGACCAGTTCGGGCAGGCCCGCATGCGCCTGGAGGTAGCGCGCCAGCTGATCCGTCAGCTGCGGCCACGCAGTGAGCACGCCCGAGTCGATGAATGCAGCCATCCTGCTGGGCGAATCGCGGCCAGGGCAGGCGCACCGCAGCGCGTGGGCGAACGCCGGGTTGGCTGGATCGAGTGCCCCGTCGGTGAACCACACGCGGTGGCGGAAGGGGACGGCGATCTCGCGGTCCCAGGCAGGTGTGGCATCATGCGGGCGCATCGTGGGACGCCAAGAATAGCCCCGACGCGGGACCGTTCACCTTGGTCCATCATGCTGGATCCACCGGCACGCCTCCATGAAACGAAACAGCCGCGGGAGGACCGCGGCTGCCCCGCGCAACGCGCGCGGAGTTCGTTGGACGTGTCGTGTGCGATCAGCGTCGCAGGATCACGAAGCGCTGCTCGCCATCGCGAACGACCGTCAGGCGCAGGGGCCGCCCATCGGGCACGGCGCTGACGGCGTCGCGCATCGAGTCGGCATCCTGCACATCGCGCCCATTGACCTTGGTGACCACGTCACCGGCCTGCAGCCCGCGCTCGGCGGCCGGGCTGTCTTCCTTGACCGAGGCGATGACCACGCCACGCTCAAGGTTCATCGACTTCAGCAGATCGGCATCGGCCTCGTCGACCGTGAGCCCCAGTCGCGCGAGCTCGCCGCCACGCTGGGGTCGTGCGGGCACGCCTGCAGCCAGGCGCTCGTCGGTCCGCTCCGTCAGCGTGGCCTGCTTGGTCATGCGCTCGCCCTCACGGATGATCTCCAGGCTCACCTCGGCGTCGGGCCGTCGGCTGGCGATGATCCGCATGAAGGCGGATGAACTCGGGGTCGGCTTGCCATCGACCTTCACGACGATGTCGCCGTCCTGGAGTCCGGCCTTCTGGGCCGGCGTGTCGGGCTGCACGCGGGCGATCAGTACACCGTCATTCGGCTTGATGTCGAAGCTTGAGGCGGTCTCGGCATCCATTTCCTGCAGCTGCACGCCGAGGTAGCCACGGACGACACGGCCGCCATCGCGCAGCTGGCCCACGATCTCCTTGACCATTGCACTCGGGATCGCGAAGCCCACGCCGTCATTGCCGCCGTTGCGGCTGCTGATGGCCGTGTTGATGCCGATCACGTTGCCTTCGAGGTCGGCGAGCGGCCCGCCGGAGTTGCCCGGATTGATGGCCGCATCGGTCTGGATGTAGTTCTCGAACTGCGCCAGGCCGACGCGATCGCGGCCCTTGGCGCTGATGATCCCTGCGGTGACGGTGTGGTCGAGGCCAAAGGGGCAGCCGATCGCGACGACCCAGTCACCGACTTCGAGCGACTCACTGTCGCCGAAACTGGCCGCGACGAGATCGGTGGCCTCGACCTGGATTACCGCCAGGTCCGTGGCCCGGTCCGTACCGATGACGGTGGCGGCGACTTCACGGCCGTCGTGCAGCATGACCTTGAGTTCATCGGCACCGCTGATGACGTGGTTGTTGGTCACGATCACGCCGGCCTTGTCGATGATCACGCCGGTGCCTTCGCCCATGCGCGGTGGCATGCGGCCGCCGCGTTGCTGCGGGGCCTCGGGCGTGCCCGGCATGTTCGGGAAGAAGCGGCGGAACTCTTCCGGCATCTCGGGCATCTGCTGCCCGCCTTGGCCGGCGCCGGACTCGGCGCTGTATGGAGCCTTGTCGATCGAGACGATGCTCACGACGCTCGGGTCGAGCTTTCGGGCGGCGGTGCGGAAGGCGTTTGACAGGGCACGTGCGTGCTTGAGGTCGGCCTCATCCCGCGAGGTCGCGAGCACGGGTGCGGTGGCAGCGAGCGAAAGCGCGAGGCCGAACATGGCAGCGCGCGACGACGGACGAATGAAGCTGGACATGATGTTGGGTTTCCTCCACGGCCGAACGGCCGGCCGAGGAACGGTACGGCGGCAGGGTGCCCGCGGTTCAGGCCTGATCGGTGGGATTTCCGCCCGGCAACGTCCCGCTTCCGTGCGCGAGGTGGAAGAGCGTCACCGCGCCTGCCACGCTGACATTCAGGCTGTCGATGCCTTCACGCATCGGAATGAAGGCGAGCACGTCGCACTCGGCCTCGACCTCCGGGGAAATCCCGCGGAACTCGTTGCCGACGACCACGACCATCCGTTCCGTGCGACGGATGGATGGCAGCGCCCGGGCGCCAGGACGGCAGACGGTGCCGAGCACGGAATAACCATGATCGCGCCGCAACATTCTCAGCGTCGATGGCAGCACGCAGTGCAGGAATGGCACGCTGAGCGTGTACCCCATGCTGCTGCGGATGCTCTTGCGATAGAGCGGATCGTGGCAGTGCTGGCCAAGCAGCACGCCGCGCGCGCCGAAGGCGGCGCCGTCGCGGAAGATCGCACCGATGTTGTCGCGGTCACCCACGCCATCGGCGGCAAGCACCAGTGCCTGGCCGCTCATGGGTGCGATCTCCGTGAGCGAGCGGCTCTGCAGCACGCTGCGGTCCCCGCACGCGATCGCGCCACGATGCATCTGGAAACCGGTGAGCGCCTCGACGCGATGGTCAGGCGTGACGAAGACGGGGACGTCGGGCTGGGCGTGGCGCGCGAGCAGGGCATCGATCTCGGCCAGGCGCCGCTCGGCCGCGAGGATCGATCGCGTGGCGCCCGGCACCGCAAGCATGCGTTCGATGACCAGCAGTCCCTCGCCGATGAAGGTGCCGCTGCGACCGTCGTCGCCGATCAGTTCGCGGTCACGCAGCGCGCGGTAGTCCGCCAGCCGCGGATCATCGAAGCTCTCGACATCGATGCGCATGCAGCCAGACGCGCCGCGTCACAGCAGCGACGACGGGTCCTCGAGCAGGCCGACGACGGTGTTCAGGAACCGTGCACCCTCGGCGCCATCGACGACGCGGTGGTCGCACGACAGGCTCAGGGGCAGCACGAGCCCTGCATAGAAGCGACCGTCCTTGACCAGGACGCGTTCCTTGGTGCGGCCGGCGGCCAGGATCGCCACCTCGGGGTAGTTGATGATCGGCGTGGCGAACATGCCGCCGTAGCTGCCGACGTTCGAGAGCGTGAACGTGCCGCCCATGCTCTCCTCGCGACTGATCGTGCGATCCCGGCAGCGCCCTGCGAGCACCTTGACTTGGTTGGCCAGGTCGACCAGCGTGCACTGGTCGGCGTTGCGCACGACCGGCACCATGAGCCCGTTGTCGGTGTCGACCGCGATCGAGAGGTTGATCACGCCCTTGATGAGGATCTCGCTGTTGGCGTCGTCCACGTTGGCGTTCAGGGAAGGGTGCTTGCGGAGCGCCCGGCTGATGGCTGCCATGATGAACGGCATCATGCTGAGCTTCTGGCCGGCCACCTTCGAATACTCGCGGCGCTTGCGGTCAAGCTCGGTGACATCCGCTTCGTCGACCACGGTGAAGTGCACCGCGGTGCGCACGCTGCGCTCGAGGCTCTCGGCGATCTTGCGGCGCACGCCGCGGAACGGGATGCGCTGCGACACGCCGTCCTTGTCGACGGCGGGCATGGGCAACGGTGCCGGAACGGCGCGCGGGGCGAAGCCGGTCGTCGATGCACCGCCGGCGAAGCCGTGCACGTCGGCTGCCGTCACGCGGCCACTGTGGCCAGTACCGGCAACCTTGTTGATGTCGATGCCCATCTCGCGCGCGATCCGCCGCACGGCCGGCGTGGCCAGCGCCTTGCCGCCGGTCACGGCGGCAACGGTGTGCTCGGGCTTGCGGGCGAAGCGATCGCTCACGGTGAGCGTGCCGCTCATCGTGCCCACGACGGTGCCTTGATCGCCTTCAGCCTCGGGAACGCCCGCCGCGACCGAGGCGCTCACGCAGGCCGGTCCCTTGCTGGTGGAGGCCGTGGTTGAGGCAGCGGCCGGTGCAGCGCCGGCGACCGCGTAGCGCACGAGCGGCTTGCCGACCTTCATGATGTCGCCGGGCTTGCCGCAGAGTTCGCTCACGGTGCCTGGCCAGGGGCTCGGCACTTCGACCAGCGCCTTGTCGGTCTGCATCTCGGCAAGGATGCTCGAGGTCGTGACCACGTCGCCGGGCTTCACGCGCCAGCTGATGAGTTCGGCCTCGACCAGGCCTTCGCCAAGGTCGGGCAGCAGGAAGTGGCTCTTGTCGTCGGGTTGCTTCAGGCCGGCCATGGTTCGCCTCCGTGCGTGGGTTCAGTAGGCAAGGCAGTCTTCGATGCCGCGCTGGATGCGCGCCGCGTCGGGCAGGTACTCGAGCTCGAGCTTGTAGTACGGCATGATCGTGTCGAAGCCCGTCACGCGCTGGACCGGAGCCTCGAGGTGCAGGAAGCACTTCTCCATGATCTGCGTCGCGACTTCGCTGCCGACGCCGCAGGTGCGCGGCGCTTCATGCACGATCACGCAGCGGCCGGTCTTGGAGACGCTCTGCTCGACGGTCTCCATGTCCATGGGGTAGATCGTGCGCAGGTCGATGAGTTCGATGCTGCGGCCGCAGGCTTCGATCGCCTGCATGCACTGGATCACGCTTGCGCCCCAACTCACCACGGTCAGGTCGGTGCCTTCGCAGACGACGCGGGCCTTGCCGATGGGGATGGTGTACTCGTCCTCGGGGACTTCCTCGCGGATCGCGCGGTAGATGCGCTTGGGCTCGAAGAAGATGACCGGATCCGGATCGCGCAGTGCGCTGATGAGCAGGCCCTTCGCGTCGTAGGGACCGCTGGGCATCACGACCTTCAGGCCGGGCTGGTGCGCATAGAACGCCTCGGGGCTGTCGCTGTGCAGTTCGGGAGCATGGATGCCGCCGCCGACTGGCACGCGCACGGTCATCGGCACCGTGAAGGCGCCGCGCGTGCGGGTGCGCATGCGCGCGGCATGGCTGCAGAGCTGGTCGTACGCGGGCCCGAGGAAGCCCTCGAACTGGATCTCAGGCACGGGACGAAGGCCGGCCATGGCCAGGCCGATGCTCGTGCCGATGATGCCGCTCTCAGCCAGCGGCGTGTCGACGACGCGGTTGGCGCCGAAGCGCTTCTGCAGGCCTTCGGTGACGCGGAAGACGCCGCCGTTGGCGCCGACGTCCTCGCCGAGCAGGATGACGCGGTCGTCCTTCTCCATTTCCTGGATCAGGGCGAGGTTGATGGCTTGCACGAGGGTGAGGTTCGCCATGGTGTGGTCCTGTTGGATGATCGTGGTGGTGGTCGCCGGTCAGCGCGCGTTCGACGCGCTCGGGAGCTGGCTCGGGTCCTGCCCGAGCGAGTGGGTGTGGCCGGTCTCGCGCTGCGTGACGAGATCGGCCGGAAGATCGGCGAAGGTGTAGTTGAAGACATCGCCG
>JASGCG010000115.1 GCA_030054235.1 Bacteroidia bacterium | reverse complement strand
GTTCGACGGCACGGTCCCGGCGCTCGCCGCCGAGCTCGTCACCTTGCCCGGGGTCGGTCGCTATACCGCTGGCGCGATCGCCAGCATCGTGCACGGCGAACGTGCTGCCATCGTCGACGGCAACGTGGCGCGCGTGCTGCTTCGGGTGCATGGTCGCGCCGTGGACCCGGCGGAGCGTCCCACGCAGGATTGGCTCTGGTCGACCGCGCAGGAGCTCGTGGAGCGAGCATCGTCGTCGTCCGCAGTCAACGAGGGGCTCATGGAACTCGGCGCGCTCACCTGCACGCCGCGTGCGCCGCGGTGTGACGCGTGCCCATGGCGCACGCGCTGCATCGCCCATCGTGACGGTTCGGTCGATCGCATCCCGGCCATCTCGCCGAAGGCGGCGCGGCCGATCGTGCACTGGGAGACGTTGGTGATGCGCGATGCACGGGGCCTTGTGCTCGAACAGCGCAGCGATCGAGGCCTCTGGGCGGGGCTCTGGCAATCGCCGACGATCGAACACGCCACGGCAGGCGCGGCTGCCTCGTTCGATCCCGTCGCAGCGTGGCCTGTCGTGCGAGGCATCGTTGAGGCGGGCGCGTTCACCGTGGTCACGTCGCCGCGCCGGGTGCACTTCAGGGTCTGGGTCGCGAAGGCACCGCGGCGCATGCCCAGTGGCTGGCACGTCGTTGCGCCCGCCGCGCTCTCGGCGCACGCCATGTCCAACGCCATGCGGCGCGTGCTCGAGACGGCATCGTGCGTCAGGCCGACAGCAGGCGCTCGAGCAGCTCGCTCGCGCGCAGCAGGCGACTCTCGGCGAACGCCGGCGCCTGCAGCTGCAGCCCGACCGGGAGCGCGTGGCCGCTCGAGCGGTCGATCCCGCCGGGAAGGCTGATGCCCGCGATGCCCGCGATGTTGGTATTCACGGTGTACACGTCGTTCATGTACATCTGCAGCGGGTCGGTCACGCCGCCGATCGTGAACGCCGCGGTGGGCGCCGTGGGCCCCAAGATGACGTCGCACTGTGCGAAGGCCGTGTCGAACTCCTGCTTGATGAGCCGGCGGATCCGCAGCGCACGGTCGTAGTAGGCGTCGTAGTAGCCGCTCGAGAGGACGTAGGTGCCCAGCATGATGCGGCGCTGCACTTCCGCGCCGAAGCCCTCGCTGCGGCTGCGAGCGTAGAGCTCCTCCAGGCCTTCGCCTGCGCGTTGCGTCGCGCGATGTCCGTAGCGGATGCCGTCGAAGCGCGCGAGGTTGCTGCTGGCCTCGGCCGGGGCGATGACGTAGTAGGTGCTGATGCCGTGGTCGGTCATCGGCAGGTCGATGTCCACGATGGTTGCGCCGGCAGCGCGGAGCAGGCCGAGGGCGCGCTCGAGCGCTTCGGTCACCGCTGGATCATTGTTGCGCAGGTATTGCGAGGGCACCCCCACACGCAGCGCGCGCGGATCGGCGGGCGGCGTGGCCTGCCAGTCCTCGACCGGGACAGGAGCGCTGGTCGAGTCGTGGGCATCCACGCCAGCCATGACGCCGTAGGCCAGCGCGGCATCGCGAACGGTGGAGGTGAACGGTCCGATCTGGTCGAGGCTGCTGCCGAAGGCGACGAGTCCCCATCGGCTGATGCGGCCGTAGGTCGGCTTGAGTCCGACGATGCCGCAGAAGGCAGCCGGCTGACGGATGCTGCCGCCGGTGTCCGAGCCGAGCGAGAGGTCGCACAGCCTCGCGGCCATCGCCGCGGCCGAGCCGCCGCTGGAACCGCCGGGCGTGCGCGTTGGGTCGTGCGGATTGCGGACCACGCCCCACGCACAGGTCTCGCTGCTCGAACCCATCGCGAACTCATCCATGTTCGTCTTGCCGACGATCACGGCACCGGCACCCACGAGCCGAGTGACGACCGTGGCATCGAACGGCGATCGGTAGCCCGTGAGCATGCGGCTCGAGCAGGTGGTCTGGCCGAGGGTGGTGGCGATGTTGTCCTTGACCGCAACGCACACGCCAGCCAGAGGACCGGGATCGCGACCGGCTGCGATCATCGCGTCGATGGCTGCCGCGCGTTCGAGCGCAGCGTCGTGGAAGACCTCGTGGTACGCATTCAGGCCGGGATTGGCCGTGTCGATCGCGTCGAGCGTGGCGCGCGCATGATCGACGGCACGCAGCGCGCCCGAGCGGATGGCCGCGGCGACAGCGGTGGCATCGGGGCGGTTCATGCGCTGTCGCCTCCGAGCACCTTGGGCACCGCGATGAAGTCGCCTTCGCGGGCTGGCGCGTTCATGAGCACCTGATCGAGCGTGAGCACCGGGCCAGGTTCGTCGTCATCAAGGCGGTTCACGGTGTCGAGCGGATGAGCCATCGGATCCACGCCCGCCGTGTCGACGTTCCCGAGGCGAGCGATGTGCGTGAGCACGGAGGCGAGCTGCGTCCGATACGACTCGATAGTGGCGTCATCGAGGTGCAGGCGTGCCAGCCGCGCCACGTGCGCCACGTCCTTCGAACTCAGGCTTGTCGGTGATTCAGCCATGGGAGTGCGGAGTCTAGTGGCGCTCTGCAACCGCACGCCCGCTTCGCGCGAAGCGGCATGGACTACGATCCTCCTTTCTCCATGGACGCCCACGATCACGATGACCCGTTCGCCCCGCGCCCGTCGCGGCTGGATCTCGTGCGTCGCGCGTCGCTGAGCTTGGGCATCGTGCTCGGTGCGATCGTCCTGGTGATCTGGATGGTGCGCACGCGGCCGGTCGCGGCGAGCAAGGCGCCCGATGAGCGCCCGGTGCCGATTGCGGTCATGGAAGTCTCGCCCATGCCGGAGGTCCGTGGGATCCGCGGCTACGGCACGGTGCGCGCCCTCGAGTCGGCTGATGTCGCTGCACGCGTGGAAGGCGTGGTCGTGGCGCTCGGGCAGGGCGTGCGCGAGGGAATGCGTGTCGAGAAGGGGGCCGTCCTCCTGGAACTCGATGGTGACGATGCGCGACGCCAACTTCAGGCGGCGCTTCAGTCGCTTGCTGCGCTGCGTGCGCAGAAGCAGGGCCTCGACATCGAGGAGCGGGCGCTCGCCGATTCGCTGCGACTGGCCGACGAAGAGCTCAAGCTGGCGCGCGAAGAGGTGGCTCGCGTCGAAGCCGCCTTCGCCGACGGCGTGGCCCTGCAGCGTGAGCTCGATCGGGCGCGCACGGCCGCGCTTGCCGCCGACCGCGGGCTCTCGATGGCGCGCGAGGCGCTCGAGATGGTCGCACCTCGCCGCGAAGCGCTTGCTGCGCAGGGCGAAGCGCAGTCCGAGGCCGCTGAACGCGCGCGGCTTTCCGTCGAGCGTTCCACGATCATGGCGCCCATCGCCGGCATCCTGCAGTCGCTGCCGGTCGAGCCGGGCGAGACCGTTGCGCCTGGCCGTGTGGTGGCGCGCATCGTCGAACCATCGCGGCTGGAAGTGCCGATCGCGCTGCCCGCGTCGAGCCGCGGTGCGCTGGCGACGGGCCAGCGGGTGCAGGTGATCGAAGCCTCGGGCGCGGTGGTCGAAGGTTCGCTCACGCGCCTGTCGCCCGAGGATGATCCGGTGGCGCGCACGATGGTGGCGTGGGCCGAACTGCCGGGCGGATCGGGACTCGTCCCGGGCTCATTCGTCGAAGCGACCGTCTTCGCACCCGATGCGACGCCGCGCACCGTGGTGCCGCGCCGAAGCGTGCGCAACGATCGACTGCTGCTGGTCGAGGATGGCCGCGTGCGCTGGCAGCCCGTGCGCACGGCCTACGCGATCCGTCGTGCGCAGCCGCAGTCGGGTCTTGACGATGTCGAGTGGCTCGCCCTCGAGGAACCCCTGCCGCAGGGCACGCTGGTGGTGCTCGACGCCGCGCGGCGCGTGGAGGTCGGTGCCCGCGTCGAGCCGCTGCGTCCGGGTGAATCGGCGGCCAGCGTGGTCGAGCCCGCGGCCGTGCCCGGGACCGCGCCGTGATCGAGGGCCTGATCCGCTTTGGGGTCCGCAACCGCGTGCCGGTCACGCTGGTCATGTGGGCGCTGGTCCTCGGTGGCGTGTGGAGCGCGCTCACCATGCGGCGCGAGTTCTTCCCCGAAGTCGACCCGGATGCCGCGCAGGTCGTGCTTTCGTACGCCGGCGCCAGCCCGGCGGAGATCGAGGAGAGCCTGGCGCGCAAGGTCGAGGACGCGGTCCGCGAGGAGGACGACGTCGAGAAGGTCACGACGAGCATCGTCGAGGGCGGCGGGGCGGTCGTCATCAAGTTCGGCGACGGCATCGACATCGACGAGAAACTCGAGGACCTGCGCACGCGCATCGACGGCCTGCAGGACCTGCCGCCCGAGGCGGACCGGCTGAAGGTCATCGATTGGAAGCCGATCCTGCCCGTGGTGCAGGTGGCGGTCTACGGCAACGTCGATCCGCGATCGATCAAGACGGCACTGCGGCAGGTCGAGGACGACCTTCGCGCGTGGCGCGGCATGGGCCGGATCCTCGTGGCGGGGCTGCGCGACGATGAGTTGCGCGTGGATGTGCGGGACGAGGAGCTCGTGCGCCACGGCATCCCGATCACGCGCGTGGCCGATGCGGTCGGTGCGTGGATGCGTGAGGTGCCCGGTGGCGCGGTGCGCTCCTCCGACGGCGAGGCTGCGGTGCGCACACGCGGGATCGAGGAGCGCGCGCAGGCGATGAACGGCATCGTGCTGAAGGCGCTTCCGGATGGCACGTCGGTCACGCTCGGCGACGTGGCCACGGTCGTCGAGGGCTTCACCGACGACATCACGGGTTGGCGCTTCCAGGGCGAGCCGGGCGCAAACCTCACGATCCTCCGCGCCGTGGGGCAGGATGCCGTGCGCATGGCGGAGTTCACGCGCGGCTACGTCGCGGCCCGCTCCGGCGGGTCGATGTCGGCCAGCCCGCTCGACCGTCTGCTCGACAGCCCGCGCCTGCAGGGCTGGGAGGCCGGCCTCGCACGCGGGCCCATGCCCGACGGCGTGCGCATCGCGAAGCACAATGACCTTGCCCGACTGATCGAGGGGCGCATCGACCTCGTCACGGAGAACGCGTGGCAGGGGGCCGCGCTCGTGTTCCTCACGCTGCTGCTGGGCGTGTCGGTGCGCGGTGCGTTCTGGGTGATGAACGGGATGGTCGTGGCGATCTTCGGCACGATCCTGCTCATGAACCTCGCGGGCGTGACGATCAACATGCTCACGATGTTCGGGCTGCTCATCGCGCTGGGCATGCTCGAGGACGATGCGGTGGTCTTCACCGAGTCGATCGACGACATGGCGCGTCGCGGCGCCGAGCCCGAGCGCGCCGCCATCGAGGGCACCACGCGCATCTTCTGGCCCGTCTTCGCGAGCATCCTCATCAGCATCGTGGCCTTCGTCCCGCTCGCGCTCGTCAAGGGCACGATTGGCGACCTGCTCAGCGACCTGCCGATCGTGGTCGCGCTCGCGCTCGCGGTGAGCCTGATCGAGACGAGCTGGATGCTGCCGAGCCACATGGCGCACTCGATCGCGCTCTTCAGGCAGGGGCGCCGCGTGTGGCTCGATGTCGTGACGGCGCCCTTCGATCGCTGGCGCGATGGCCGGCTGTGGCCCTTCCTCGAACGGCACTACCGGCGCCTGGCGACGTGGGCGGTCGACCACCGCTGGATGACCATCAGCGTCGCGATCGCGGGCTTCATCGTCAGCGTGGGCGCGGTGATCGGCGGCCGCGTGCCGTTCGAGTTCCTGCCGAGCGACGACACCGAGAGCTTCTTCGTCGACTTCCGGCTGCCGCTTGGCTCGAGCATCGAGCGCACGCGCACGGTGGCCACGCGCATCGAAGCAGCGGTGCAGGAGCAGCCCGAGGTCCGTGCTGCGGTCACGCTCACGGGGTTAACGATCAACTACGAGACCGGCAGCGCCAATTCGATCAACGGCAACGTCGGCCAGGTCTTCGTGCAGCTCGCGCCCGTCGAGGAGCGCGACCGCCGCAGCGGCGAGGTGGCCGACT
>JASGCG010000114.1 GCA_030054235.1 Bacteroidia bacterium | reverse complement strand
ACATGGGCAAGAGTTGCGTGCGCTTCAAGCGGCCTGAGGATGTGCCGGTCGATCTCATCGCGGACCTCTGCCGCCGCATGACCCCGGCGCAGTGGATCGCGCTGTACGAGTCCACGTTCAAGCGCACGGCGAAGTAAACGAGACGATGTTCGCTTCGGTCCCGATTCCGGTGTCCGCTCCAGCCATGATGCGGCAACCCTGAACGCACCATGCTGCCTATGCACTCCGATCGATTCCGTTCTTCGCACCCGCCCGCGCTCGCGGCGCTCCTCGCGGCGTGGCTGGCAGGTGCGCTTGGGGCTGCAAGCCTGCTTGGCATGGCTCCGCCCGATGCGCCCAGCCCGTTGGCTCCGCCGGCGCCGGTCGATGCCCGTGCCATGGGCATCGGCCGCTATGTGGCCGACTCCAGCGGCGATGATCTCGCCGGCAAGAAGACGTCGTGGCGAAGCGGCCGCGGCGAGCGCCTGACCGTCATCGCGCTCACCAGCGTCACCTGTCCCCTCTGCAAGAAGTTCGCGCCCTCGCTCGCGCGCATCGAGTCGGCGTTTTTGGATCGCGGCGTGAAGTTCGTGTACGTCAACGTCAGTGGGCTCGACTCGACCGAGGCGATGCGCAAGCAAGTGGCGGACCTCGGGTTCAAGGGGCTCTACCTCAATGATCGCGATGGGGCGATCGCGGCCGCTCTTGGCGCTCGCACCACGACCGAGGTCTTCGTGGTCGATGCCGGCAACACGCTGGTCTATCGCGGCCCGGTCAGTGACCAGTACGGCGTCGACTTCACGCTCGATGCACCCCGGCAGCGCTTGCTTGAATCCGCGCTCGAGGCCTCGATCGCCGGGAAGGCACCCGGGATCGCGGCGCTCGCGTCGCCGGGTTGCGCGATCGAGCCGAAGCAGGCGTCCTCCACCTCGGCCGTTGCCGGCAGCCCGGCCGTGACCTACGCGCGCGACATCTCGCGCATCATGCAGAACAACTGCGTCGAGTGCCATCGGGCGGGCGGACCCGGTCCGTTCGCGCTCGATTCGTTCGAGGCGGTCTCGAAGCGGGCCAGCATGATCCGTGCGGTCACGCAAGAAGGCACCATGCCGCCATGGTTCGCGGCGCCCATGCACGGTGCCGATGGGGCCACCAAGCCAAGCCCCTGGTCGAACGACCGTTCGCTCACGGATGCGGAGAAGCGGGCGATCGTGGCGTGGATCGAGTCCGGCAAGCCCGAGGGGGACCGCGCAGAGTTGCCGGCGCCGCGCACTTTTGCGGACGGTGTGTGGCGCATCGGCACGCCTGATGCAATCGTGCAGCTGCCGAAGCCGATCGCCATCAAGGCCGACGGCTTCATGGCGTACCAGACGGTTGTCGTACCCACGAACCTCGCCGAGGACCGCTGGGTCAAGGCCGTGCAGATCGTGCCGACCGATCCGTCGGTCGTGCACCATGTGCTGGTCTTCGCGCTTGACGAGGCCGACGCGCAGAACCCCCGCGTCCGTCGCCGTCTTGCAGCCGAGGAGGCAGGGGGGTACTGGGCTGCTTACGTCCCCGGCAACGATCACGTCATCCACGGTCCGGGCTTCGCGCGACGGCTGCCGGCCCGCTCGTCGCTGCTCTTCCAGATCCACTACACGCCCAACGGCACGGCGACCAGCGACCAGATGAAGCTTGGCATGGTGTTCGCCAACGAGCCGCCGCGGCATGTGGTGCGCACGGCATCCATCGCCGACCGCAGCATCATGATCCCCCCCGGCGCCCCGAACCACCGCGAGAGCGCGCAGGTTCGCATTCCCGCCGATGCTCGGATCCTGGCGTTCATGCCGCACATGCATGTACGGGGCAAGGCATACCGCTACGAGCTGGAGCCAGCCGATGGCGGCGGCCGGCGCACGCTGCTGAACATCCCCGCCTACGACTTCAACTGGCAGTTGCGGTACGAGTTGCGCGAGCCACTGGCGGTAGAGCCCGGTGCGACGCTGCACGGCACTGCTTGGTACGACAACAGCGCGGGAAACCCAGCGAATCCCGATCCGACCAAGACCGTGCGTTGGGGTCCGCAAACCGTTGACGAGATGATGCTCGGCTACATCGAGTACTACCTGGTCAACGAGGATCCCCTTCACCTGGAGGAACTTGAGCCCGGCAGCACGCCCAGCCGTGGGCTCGGCCAGGGCGCGCGCGGCATCACCTTCGATCGGCTGCTGCTGCGCTTCGATGCGAACAAGGACGGGACCATTTCGGAGGACGAGGTACCGGAGAATCTCCTTCCGCAATTCCGGCGTTTGGACCGCACCTCGAATGGGGTACTTGAGCGCGATGACTTCGCTCCTTGACGCGTCGTGAGTGCTGCAGGGTGTAGTGTGCCGGGATGAGCGATCCGAACAAGGACAAACCGTGCTGCGAGGGATCAGGATGCTGCGGCAATCCGGCGCCGACGACTGCAGCCAATGATGAGCAGCGTGACCAAGTGCGCGAGGGCTACGCGCGCATCGCTGCGGCTGGATCGTGGTCGGCGTTGCAGCAGCCTGCTGCAGGTTCCGCGTGCTGCACGCCATCATCGGGCGGTGGATGCTGCGGGCCGACGTCGTTCACGCCTGAGGAGCTCGCCCATGCGATCGGCTACAGCGCTGCCGAGCTTGCGGTGGCGCCCGAAGGCGCGAACATGGGACTGTCCTGCGGCAATCCAACTGCGATCGCGTCGCTCGAGCCCGGTGAAGTCGTGCTCGACCTCGGCGCTGGTGGGGGCTTCGACTGCTTCATCGCCGGAGCCAAGGTCGGCGCGACTGGTCGGGTGATCGGCGTCGACATGACGCCCGAGATGATCATGAAAGCGCGCCGCAACGTGTCGACCTACACCGCGCAGACCGGGTTCTCGAACGTCGAGTTCCGGCTGGGCGAAATCGAGAATCTGCCCGTTGCCGATGCGAGCGTGGACGTGGTGATCTCGAACTGCGTGCTCAATCTGTCTCCGGACAAGGCACGCGTCTGGCGTGAGATCGCGCGCGTGCTCAAGCCCGGTGGCCGCGTGGCGGTCTCGGACCTGTCGCTGCTTCGCCCGTTGCCCGAAGCACTGCGCACCGACCTCGAGGCACTGGTCGGTTGCGTCGCGGGCGCGGTTTCGGTGAGCGAGATGCGCAGTCTGGCTGAAGCGGCCGGTCTGGGCGCGATCGAGCTGCGACCGAAGCCCGAGTACGTCGACGCGCTCACCGACTGGAACGATCCGCTCTACCAACGCATCATGCAGGCGCTGCCTGCGGGGACGCGTCCGAGCACGTTCGTCGTGAGCCTGGATGTGACGGCGCGCAAGAACTAGGTCGCGCTGCCCCACGCGGCCACCAGCAGGCCGAGATCCGCACCATCGACGACGGCGTCGCCGTTGATGTCGGCCGGTCCGTGACCCGGCCCCCAGGCACCCAGCACCAGGCCAAGGTCCGCACCGTCGACCATGCCGCTGCAGTTCACATCCGCCGGTTGCGGGCATGGCGTGGCGAGGGAGCGTTGGTAGAAGGCCCAGCCTGCCTCGCCAAGGCCCTGCAGGGTCAGCGCAGGATCGTGATCGACCCCGGGCACGACGACGTTTTCGTGTGGAATCCCCAGCGCAAGAAGGTGTGCATGGAAGTCCACCATGGGCCCGAGCATGGCATCGAGCGATCCCGTGCCGAGACGGATCTCCGTGCACTGCACGATGTGCGCTTGTGCACGGCGCTCGGCGATCGTCCACGGGTGCTGCTCGAGGTAGTGGGCGGGGTCACTGCCCCAGACGCCCTCGAAGATGGCCGCGCGTTGGCGCGGCGGCACATCGGTCCCGAGCGGCGCAGTCATGAAGTCAAGCTGCATGGGGCCCGCACCGAGCATCGAGATGCCGGCGAAGAGATCGGGCCGGCGCAGGCCCAGCCGACCCGTGCCCGAGCCGCCCATGCTGAAGCCCTCAAGGATGCGGCCACGACGCTCCGCGATCGTGCGGAAGGTCGCGTCGACATGCGGGATGAGGTCCTCGATGACCACCGACTCCATCAGGTACTCGCCATCCTTGGAGTTGCACCACATGCTGGCGCCCATGCCGTTGGGGAAGACCACGAGCATGGGTGGGATCTTGCCCTGCGCCATCGCGTTGCCGAACCATGTGCTCACCCAAGGAATGCCGGCGATCGGGCTGCCCGATCCGTGCAGCCAGTACAGCACCGGAAAGCGCGCGGTGGGCATGGACTGGTACTGCGGGGGCAGCCAAACATGGAAGCTCACGGTGGCGCCCGCGTTGGCGCTCTGGAAGGTGCGGTACTGCACGCCCGACGCGTTTACCGGCGGCGTGGTCCACGGCCCGTGCTGGGCGTGTGCACTAGCCGACAGGGCCAGGGCGATGACGGTGATCAGCGTTCTGGACATTGGGCGCATCATGAGCATGTTCTGCGTTGGGATTGTTGCTCCGATCCGGCGTCGGACAACCTCATTCAGGAATGCTGCGCCAGGGCGATGGCCCCGCATAACCCGGCGTCGTCACCCAGCATCGGCGGGACCACGAACGAACGCAGTCCTTCATCACGCAGCACGGGGGAGTCGACGTAGCCCGCCAGCGCAGCCTTGAGGTGAGATCTGCACCGATCAAAGAAGGCCGCCTCACCCAGCTGGCCGGCCTTTCTCACGCTGCCGCCAATGATGATGCGCCGTGGTGACAGCATGAGCGTCATCGTCGCGAGCGCGTGGCCCATCGACTGCGTGACCTCATCCCACGCGGGATCGTCGGCTGCGAGCTCCTCGGCCGGGCGCCCCGCACGTGCAGCAATCGCCGGACCTGCGCACAGGCCTTCCCAGCACCGGCCGTGAATCGTGCACGCACCCGCGAAGCCGTCGCCTTCCGCGCGAGGCATGGGAATGTGCCCCATCTCTGGATGCACGAGCCCGTGCACCGGCTTGCCGCGCACGATGGCTCCGCCGCCGATGCCGGTCCCCACGGTGACGTAGATGAAGTCGTCGAGGCCCTGTGCCGCACCCCAGCGACCCTCGCCGACCGCAGCACCGTTGACGTCGGTATCAAGAGCGATCGGCAGTGACGGGAACGTCTTGCGGAACGGAGCCAGCAGGTCGGTGCGGGCCCAACCTCGCTTGGGCGTCGTCGTGATGAAGCCGTGGGTCGGCGATGCCGGATCCAGGTCGAGCGGCCCGAACGATGCGATGCCGATCGCCGTGATTGGTCCCACGCGATTCGCCTCGGAATGCATCCACGAGGTGACCTTCGTGAGCACCTGCGCCGGGTCATCTCCCGTGGTGAATCGCTCGCGCGCCAGGATGCCTGCACCGGGGCCGGAGCCGATCGCCGCAATGATCTTCGTGCCGCCCAGTTCAACGGCGCCGACGATGGGACATCGTGGGTTCATCGATGGTGCCCTGACGTGATCATGATCGTCCTTTGGGCTTCGATGACTGCCAGCCCTCAAGCCGTCGTGCCTGCCGGATCCATCCGCGGAAGATGGTCTCGTCGAGATCATCCATCGAGTGCAGGTGCAGGTACCGGGTGTCGGGATCGGCCGCCGCGACCGGCGGCGGCGGCTTGAGGGAGGCACCCTTGAAGAACGCGAGCTTGATGTACGCCTTGAAGCAGTGCAGCCCGAGGAACCAGCCTCGGCCCGGGCAGCCCCAGAGGGGCGAGTTCCATTTCACGGCGCGCTCGACCTCGGGCAACTCGTCGGCGATGAGTTGATCGATCCGCTCGCCGACGGCGCGCTTCCACTCCGGCATCGCGGCGATGTACGCAAGCACCGGCGCATGACCGTCGGCTTTGGCGATCTGCGGGTTGCCGCCGCTCAAGAGCTTGATCGGTGCGCCCGCCGAGGCGGCAGGGGGCCGACCCTTCGTAGTGGGGCGATTGCTCATGCGCAGCGGCCCTGCACGGACACACGGCATGGGGCGATTTGGGGCCGGCTCAGTGAGCATCGTCGATCAGAAGTGATCACCACCGGAGTCTAGATGGCGGGCAATCCATGCTGCCATCCGTCGACCGTGGAGCGGATCCGCGGTACAAC
>JASGCG010000113.1 GCA_030054235.1 Bacteroidia bacterium | reverse complement strand
CGCTGCAGCGGCCGCGCGCGGCCCGACGGAGAGTGAAGTGGCCGTGCAGCGCGTGGCGGGCCATGCGCTCGACCTTGGCGCGTGGTGCTCTCGGCCGTGCGTGATCGTGATGGGCTTCCTGACGGTCGAACCGGATGATGCGAACCTCGACGGCGGCCCCGTGTCCCTGTCGATCGACGGCGAGGCCGTGCCCATGTCCGGCACGACGCTCGTGCGCGTGGTCTTCCCCCTGCCGCAAGTCGATGCAATCGTGCCGGCAACGATGGTTCGCTGAAGTGTCGCTGCTACGATCCCTGCAGCCATGGCGATGATCGAGACCGTCAACCTGACGAAGAAGTACGGGGAGTTGACGGCCCTGGACAACCTCAACCTGAAGATCGAGCAGGGATCCTGCTTCGGCTTCATCGGTCCCAACGGTGCAGGCAAGACGACCACGATCAAGATCCTGGCCACGCTGCTCAAGCCCAGCTGGGGCGAGGCACGCATCGACGGCAAGACGGTGGGCTACCAGAACGCGCTCATCCGCCCGGTGATCGGTTACGTGCCTGACTTCATGGGCGCGTACGACGACATGCTCGTGCAGGAGTACCTGGAGTTCTTCGCCAGCTGCTACGGGATCCACGGCGATGCGCGCCGCAAGGCGGTCTCGGACGTGCTCGAGCTGACCGACCTGACGGGCAAGACCCTTGCGGAAGTGAACGGGCTCTCGCGCGGGATGCAGCAGCGGCTCTCGGTCGCGCGCGTGCTCCTGCATGACCCCAAGGTCCTGCTGCTGGACGAGCCATCAAGCGGACTGGACCCGCGCGCGCGCATCGAGATGCGCGAGCTCCTGAAGGAGCTGCGCGCGATGGGCAAGACCATCATCATCTCGAGCCACATCCTGTTCGAACTGGCCGAGCTCTGCACGCACGTGGGCATCGTCGAGCAGGGCAAGCTCGTCTACAGCGGCCCGATGGCCGACATCATGTCGAAGACCGCCGTGGGCCATGTGGTGCACGTGGTCGTCGACGAGCGCCCCAAGGAGGCCGCCGCCCTGCTCGCCAAGGTGCCGGGCGTGACCAAGGTCGACCTGCAGCGCGAGGACGCGCTCGTGCGCATTGAGGTGCACCTGGATGCGGCCGCCGGCACCGTGCTCAGCGACCTGCCCAATCGCCTGATCGCGCAGGGCTTCCGGGTGCGTCGCTTCACGGAGGAGCGGCCCGACCTGGAGACGGCCTTCATGCGGCTCACGAAGGGACTGGTGTCATGATGCGTGCACGCGCAGCCATTGCCGTCGGCCGCACCCGAGACGGTCGGCCCACCATGATCGACGAGGTCCGTGCGATCGTGGCGCGCCACGCCGAGGTCGTGGCGGAGTTCGCAGTCGATGCGCCGCACGATCCGCGCGTGGGCTTCGATCGGCTCGTGAGCGTGGGTGGCGATGGCACGCTGATCGCGCAGTGCCGCAGGCTGGCGGGCACGGGCGTGCCCGTGGTGGGCGTGAACAACGGTCGGCTGGGGTTCCTCGCGGAGTTCGACCTTGCATCGCTCGAGGTCCACGCGCCGAGCATCTTCGGACCGAGCCCGCTCGTGCGGCACCGCATGCTGCTGGAGGTGCGCGTGGTGGCGCGCGACGGTTCGCTGAGCGCTTCGCACGTGGCGATGAACGATGCGGTGGTGACCGCCGGGCCGCCCTACCACATGATCGAGCTGCGCCTGGGCCTGAACGGCGAGGATGGCCCGGTGATCGACGGTGACGGCTGCATCGTGAGCACGCCCGTGGGGAGCACGGCCTACAACGCCAGCGCCGGCGGACCGGTCGTGCACCCTGACACCGAAGTGCTCATCGTGACGCCCGAAGCCGCGCACAGCCTGGCGTTCCGTCCGGTGGTCGTCCCGAGCCATACCGATGTCCGGCTCGACCTCATGCGAGCCAATCCCGGCACGTCGCTGCTCTGCGATGGCATCCCGGTCGAGAGCCTGAAGGTCGGCGACACGGTCGTGGTCAGCCGCCATCACCACATGGCGCGGCTGATCGCCAATCCGGATTGCTCGTACCTGAACACGCTCTCGCAGAAGCTGCGCTGGGCTGCACCGCCTGACTACCGGGGCTGAGCGGACGGGCTGCGCGGAATCCGTACACTCCGCGCGACCATGATCGACATCAAGGCCTTCCGTGACGACCCCGAGCGCTTCCGTGCCGGAGCCCTCGACAAGGGCATGCACTGCGAGTTCGACCGGCTGATCGCGCTCGATGATGCGCGCCGTCGCATCCTGACCGAGCTCGAAGGCAAGCGTGCCGAGCAGAACCGCATCAGCAAGGAGATCGGGCCGCAGATCGGCAAGGCCAAGGGCGCGCTGAAGTCGGCCGCCGACGCCGACCGTGCGCGGCTCGAGGCGGAACTGCGCGACCTCGAGGCGAAGCCGCTGGCGCTCAAGAACCAGGTCGCGGTGCTCGAGTCGGAACTGCAGCGGATCGAGCCCGACTGGCACTCGGTGCTCCTCACGATCCCGCAGCCACCTGCGCACGATGTGCCCAAGGGCAAGGGCAGCGAGGACAACGTCGAGATCCGCCGCTGGAATCCCGCGGGGTTCGATGCATCGCGCCCGTTCGCCGCGAGCAAGGGCTTCACGCCGCGCGGGCATCTTGATCTGGTCAAGCAGCACCGCATGGTCGACTTCGAGCGCGGCGTGAAGATGGCCGGCACGCGGCACTACGCGCTCACCGGATGGGGCATGCGGCTGCACCAGGCCGTGCTGCGCATGGCCTTCGACTTCATGACGGTAGAGAACGGCTTCACGGCCGTCGGCGTGCCGGTGATCGTGAAGGAAGAGTGCATGGTCGGCACGGGCTTCTTCCCAGCCGGTCGCGAGCAGGCCTATCACATCGAGGAATCCAAGCGCGGTTCGGGGCATGACCTGTTCCTGACCGGCACCGGCGAGGTTGGGCTCATGGGCCTGCACGCCGATGAGATCCTCTCGCACGAAGAACTGCCGCTGCGCTACACGACCGTGAGCACGTGCTTCCGTCGCGAAGCAGGCGCGGCGGGCAAGGACACTGCGGGGCTCTACCGCATCCACCAGTTCGACAAGGTCGAGCAGGTCGTGGTGTGCAAGGCCGACGATGCCGAGAGCCGCGAATGGCACAAGCGCATGCTCGGCTACGTCGAGTCGCTCCTGCAGCGGCTCGAGCTCCCCTACCGCTTGCTGCAGTGCTGCAGCGGCGACCTCGGCGTGAAGAACGAGGACATGATCGACGTGGAGTGCTGGATGCCCGGCCGCGGCGAGGCGGGCAGCGATGGCGTGCCCACCGGTGCATATGGCGAGACGCACAGCGCCAGTCGGCTGGGCGACTTCCAGTGCCGGCGCCTGAACCTTCGCTACCGCGATGAGCAGGGTCGCATCCACTTCGCGTACGCACTCAACAACACCGTGCTCGCCAGCCCGCGCATCCTGATCCCGATCCAGGCGATCTTCGTGCTCTTGGGGATCTTCTTCACGGTGCAGGGTGTGCTCGAGTGGGACCGCGCCGCCAAGAGTGCATCGTGGCCCACGGTCGCGGGCACCGTGACGCGGAGCGAGGTGACGAGCCATCGCTCCACGCACAAGGGCCGCACCAGCACGAGCTACCACGCCCACATCGAGTTCGACTACGAGGTCGATGGCAAGGCCCTGCACGGGAATCGGCGCAGCTACAAGGTCTTGGCATCGTCGCAGTCTGCCGCCAACGAGGCCGTGACGGCGTATCCGGTCGGCCGATCGGTGACGGTGTCGTATGACCCTCAGGATCCCGAGCGCGCGGTGCTCGAACCCGGCTGGGATTGGTCGAACGCGATCCCGATCGCGGTCGGGCTCTTCGCGATTGCGTTTGTGAGCTTCGTGCGCTGGCTGGTCGAGCGTCAACTGCGCAAGGCCGTGCAGCGCATGAAGGACCTGCAGGCGCTGGGCATCGATCCCAAGGCGATCGAGGCGCTTGCTGACGAGACGACGGCGGGCGCAGCGGCTTCCACGGCAGAGCCTGCTGCAACGCCAACGACTTCAGGGTCGGCGGAGGCGGCTGCTTCGGCGAAGTCTTCAGGACCCGCCGAACTCAAGCCCACCTTCCACGACGACCTGCCCGGAGCGCGTTGAGCGCGCAGTACCATCGCGGCATGGATCACTCGGCACGGATTTTCGTCGCGGGGCACCGCGGCATGGTGGGCTCGGCGATCGTGCGTCGGCTGCAGCAGCGCGGGTACACGAACCTCCTGGTACGGACGCGGCAAGAGCTCGATCTGCTCGACCAGCGCGCGACCTACGGCTTCCTGGCCGAGCATCGACCTGACTTCGTCTTCATCGCTGCGGCGAAGGTCGGCGGGATCCTGGCCAACAACACCTACCGCGCCGACTTCATCCAGCAGAACCTGCAGACGATGCTGAACCTGGTGCACGGATCGCACCTGGCCGGCGTCGAACGGCTGCTGTTCCTGGGGTCGAGCTGCATCTATCCCAAGATGGCCCCGCAGCCGATCCGCGAGGAGTCGCTGCTGAGCGGCCCGCTCGAAGAGACGAACTCACCCTACGCGATCGCGAAGATCGCGGGCATCACCATGTGCGAGAGCTACACCCGCCAGCACGGCCGCCGCTACACGAGCGCGATGCCGTGCAACCTCTACGGTCCCGGCGACAACTACGACCCCGAGGGCAGCCACGTCATCCCCGCGATCATCCGCAAGGTGCACCACGCGAAGGTGCGGCACGAACGGAGCGTGCCCGTGTGGGGCACCGGCACGCCGCGGCGCGAGTTCCTATTCGTCGATGACCTGGCCGATGGCTGCATCAGGCTCATGGAGCTTGGCTACGACGGACCATTCGTGAACATCGGCAGCGGCAGCGACGTGACGATCCGCGAACTCGTCGAGACGGTGATGGACGTGGTGGGCTACACCGGCTCGATCGAGCTCGACACCAGCAAGCCCGACGGCACGCCCCGCAAGCTCATGGATGTGTCACGCATGCACGCGCTGGGCTGGAAGGCCACGACCAGCCTGCGCGATGGACTGCGGATCGCCTACGACGACTTCCTCGCGCGGCACATGTGAAGGCCGCGCCGCCGTTCACGTTCAGGGGCACGCGCCCCACGAACCCAGCAGCGCGCCAAGGTCGGCACCGTCCACCACGCCATCGCGGTTGATGTCGGCCGGGCCGACCGCAGCCCAGCCCGAGAGCAGCGTTCCAAGGTCCAACCCATCGATCACGCGATCGCCCGACAGGTCGGCTGGGCACGTTGGGCGGTAGCGCGCCAGGCGATCGGGCCACTGCGCCACCCACAGGCTGCCATCTCGCGGATCCAGCTCGATCGACACTGGTGCGTAGAGCCGCTCCGAGGATGGCTCGAGCGGATCGAATTGGTCGAACGTGCGCACGGCCGTGACGCGGCCGTCGGCATCGAGCGTGAGCGCACGGATCCAGTTGGCCGTGAAGTCGCCCATGAGCATCACGCCGCGCCAGTCGAGCGGCCAGGCGGCGTCGTTGACGATGGGTCCGCCGACGGCGCAGAACCCGTTGAAGGGATCACCCACCGCACCGGCCGTGCTGCCGACGTTCGCGGTGGTGGCCGCATTGTTCGTGATGGTCGGGGTGCGCGCGAGCGAGGTCGCGTGGTTCCACTCGACGATCGGCCTTCGGTGCTCGAACGTCGGCAGGCTGGCCGCGAGCTGCGGTGCACCCTGCCCTGCAGGCACCAGCGCGATCGAATCCAGGTTGGGGCCGCTGTTCGAGGTCGTGGCCAAGCGGATCACGCGCGTACCGGGCTGCAGCGAGAGCGTGGTCGACAGCAGCCGCCAGTCGCCCCATGCGCCCGTGGAGGGGAACGACCAGAGGTTTACGGCGACCGAGCCATCCACGCTCACACGCAGCGTGCGTGATGCCGTGACCCCGAGCGTGTACCGGGCAAGCAGCGTGTATGAGCCGGCCGCAGGAACCTGCACCGTGAAGTCGATCCACTCGCCGGAGTTCGTCTGGTAGTCGCGGTAGCCGGTGCCTTGGTAG
>JASGCG010000112.1 GCA_030054235.1 Bacteroidia bacterium | reverse complement strand
GTCACGGTCGCCAAGGAGATCGAGCTCGAAGACGCCTACGAGAACATGGGCGCCCAGATGGTCAAGGAAGTCGCCAGCAAGGCCAGCAAGGATGCCGGCGACGGCACCACCACCGCCACGGTCTACGCCGAGGCGATCTACCAGGAAGGCCTGAAGAACATCACCGCCGGCGCCAACGCCAACGCGGTCAAGCGCGGCATCGACCAGGCGGTCGGCACCGTCGTCGATGAACTGAAGCGCCTGTCGAAGCCGGTGAAGAACAGCACCGAGATCGCACAGGTCGGCTCGTGCAGCGCGAACCAGGACATGGCCATCGGCAAGATCATCGCCGAAGCCATGGACAAGGTCGGCAAGGACGGCGTCATCACCGTCGAAGAGGGCAAGAGCCTCGAGACCGAGGTCGAGCTCCTCGAGGGCATGCAGTTCGACAAGGGCTACCTCAGCCCGCACTTCGTCACCAACCAGGCGACCATGGAGTGCGTGCTCGAGGACTGCTACGTCCTGATCCACGAGAAGAAGATCTCGGCGGCCAAGGACCTGCTGCCCGTGCTCGGCAAGATCGCCGAGAGCGGCAAGAGCCTGCTCATCGTCGCCGAGGACATCGACGGCGAAGCGCTGGCCACCCTCGTGGTGAACAAGCTGCGCGGCGTGCTGAAGATCTGCGCCGTCAAGGCGCCGGGCTTCGGTGACCGCCGCAAGGAAATGCTCGGCGACATCGCCACCCTCACCGGCGGCACTGCCGTCATGGAAGAGCTGGGCATCCAGCTCGAGGGCATGAGCCTCACCGACCTCGGTCGCGCCAAGAAGGTCACCGTCGACAAGGACAACTGCACCATCGTCGAAGGCGCCGGCAAGACCAAGGACATCCAGGGCCGCATCGAGCAGATCAAGGGCCAGATCGATGCCACCAGCTCCGACTACGACCGCGAGAAGCTCCAGGAACGCCTGGCCAAGCTCGCCGGCGGCGTCGCCCAGATCAATGTGGGCGCGGCGACCGAGGTCGAGATGAAGGAGAAGAAGGCTCGCGTCGAGGACGCGCTTCACGCGTGCCGCGCGGCCGTCGAGGAGGGCATCCTCCCCGGTGGCGGCGTCGCCGTGCTGCGCACCCGCAAGGCGCTCGAGAAGCTCAAGAAGGGCCTCGAGGGCGACGAGAAGGTCGGCGTGGACATCGTCCTGCGCGCGCTCAGCGCGCCGATCAAGCAGATCGCCTCCAACTGCGGCCTCGACGGTTCGATCATCGCGCAGAAGGTCGATGAGTCGACCGAGCCGAGCTTCGGCTTCAACGCCGCGACGGGCGAGTACCAGGACCTGGTCAAGGCCGGCATCATCGTGCCGACCAAGGTGGAGCGCGTCGCGCTGCAGAACGCAGCGAGCATCAGCGGCCTGCTGCTGACGACCGATTGTGCGATCACCGAGATCAAGGAGAAGAAGGCCAAGGCTCCGGCTGGTCCGGGCGGCGGCATGGGCGATATGGACTACTGATCGGCTCTGCCGATCGGGGATTATTGATCGGCATCCGCCGATCTGAGCTCCACGCCCAGCATCCTGCGCATGCGACAAGGCCCCGGCAACTGCCGGGGCCTTTTTCGTTCAGGACCATGCTCCATGGACCGGTTGGTCCCGGTGCGTGCTCGTGCGTGTTGGCGCGTACCCGTGCGTTGCAGGCGCTCACACGGCGCCGACGAGCGGACGCCGCCATCGCTTCGCTATCGTGATGCGCCCCTCTTGCGATCCGATCGCGATCACTTCGCGCCGAGGATGTCGCGGCCGCGGATGCCGTCGGTCGTCAGCACGTGGAAGCTCGTGTCGACGAGCATGTCGAACGAGAACTGCTGGTAGTAGCCATTGACGCCATACGGCGTGCCGGTGTGCCACAGGCCACGGCCCGTGGTCGGCGGGGCGCCAGTCACGCCGTTCCAGCTCGCACGCATGCGGCGATCGGCATCCATCACTTCAGAGCACGCGATCGAGGCGACGTGACCGTCGAAGAAGAGCGCGTTGGGGTTGCTGTTGATGCCTTGGTTGAAGATCCAGGGCTGCGAGCCGCCTTCGAAGGCAGGATTCGTCGGGCCGCCATCCTGGTTCTGCAACCACTGATGCTCGATCATGCGGGTCTTGAGCTCGGGATACGCCGCTTGGCCGACCGCGGGTGCGCGGTATCCGGCCGGCATCACGCGAGGATCCCTGAACCCCTTGCGCGACAGCACATCGGGCCCCCACATCGCCGCAGGGCTGAAGCAGTAGGTGGGAAACACGATGCCCACGGAGTCGACGTAGCTGAAGCTGTCGGGCGAGTTGATGTACGGATCCGCGAGCTCGAGGTTGATCAGGTCCTTGGGCGCGAAGAACGCCTTGTCGTAGTAGCGGCCGTTCAGGTAGTTCGAGAACCCCTGCACGCCCGGCGCGCGCCACGCACCGAACAGGTTGCGGCTGGTTTCGAAGGTGCCCGGCTCGAGCAGGAAGAAATTGTCGCAGCCCACAAGACCGGGGCAATCAACCGGGCCGGGGCCGACCGAGATGGCCCACTGCGTCGAGCCCTGCCAGCCAAGGATCACGGCAGGCAAGCACGCGGTCTGCAGGTAGTTCTGGCAGCTGCCGAACGCGCCCACATCATCGGGTGTGGCCTGGAACTGTCGATCGGCGTAGTCGGCACCGTAGGTGGCGTTGGCGGCCGAGAGATTGCGCAGGTTGCCCAGGCTCTGCGTGATGAGCGCTGCATCGCGCGCGCGGCCAAGCGCCGGCAGCAGGATGGCGATGAGCAGGCTGATGATCGCCACGACCACCAAGAGTTCGACGATGGTGAAGGCCCGGGGTCCGGGCACGCTGCGTTGGGCGTGGTCCATCGAGAGAGAATCCTACTTGGCACCAAGGATGTCGCGGCCGAGGATGCCATCGGTCGTGAGCACATGGAAGCTCGTGTCGGCGAGCATGTCGAACGAGAGCTGCTGGTAGTAGCCGTTCACGCCGAGCGGCGTTCCGGTGTGCCACAGGCCCCGGCCAGTCGCTGGCGGGGCTCCCGCAGCGCCGTCCCAGCTCGCGCGCATGCGCCGGTCCGCATCCATCACTTCGGAGACGGCGATCGAGGCCACGTGGCCATCAAAGAACATCGCGTTCGGCGTGCTCGCATAGCCCTGGTTGAAGAGCCACGGCGATGCGCCGCCGGCGAAGCCTGGATTCACGGCCCCGCCATCCTGGTTCTGCAGCCACGAATGCTCGATCATGCGCGTCTTGAGTTCCGGGTACTTGGCCTGGCCGGCCGATGGGCACTTCCAACCGGCAGGCAGCGAGGAGGGCTGCTTGAATCCCTTGCGCGACAGCACATCTGGATTCCAGCATGCCGCCGGGCTCCAGACGTAGGTGCTGCGGATGCTCGTGCCGCCGACGGCTGATGGCGGGATGAACTCACCCGGATACTGGAAGCCCGGCGTGGCTTGGCCGATCCAGAGCAGGTCCTTGGGAGCCCAGAAGACCGGGTCGTAGTAACGGCCATTCACGTAGGTGTTGAACGCCTTGTAGTTCGGCAGGCGCCAGTAGCCGAACATGCCGTTGGCGAAGCCCCACTCGTTGGGCCAGTAGATGATCCAGTTGCCGCAGTTGCCGGGATAGTTGGGCGGGCACATGCCGCCGCCGAGCCAGAACCCCCACAGGCCGCCATTCATGTCCCAGCCGGCGATCTGCTGCGGCGGGCAGGTCACCGTGCTGAGATACGTGCCGCAATTGCCCTGCACCACGCCGAAGTCATCGCCTGCAGCGGTGAACTGCCGGTCCGCATAGTCGGCGCCGTAGGTCGCGTTCGCTGCGGCGAGGTTGCGGAGGTTGGCCAGGCTCTGGGTGATCAGGGCGGCATCGCGCGCACGGCCGAGAGCCGGCAGCAGGATGGCGATCAACAGGCTGATGATGGCGACCACCACCAGGAGCTCGACGATCGTGAAGGCACGGTTGCGCGCAGCGGACATTGGCAATCTCCCCTTGAGATCAGCAGAAGATAATCACGATGCCCCCTCGCACCGAGCCAGTGCCGCCGTGCTTCGCCTGAATTCGCCCAATTTCGCCATGCCGAGCGCAAAAGCACAACGGGCCCCGCGAGGGGGCCCGTTGGAAGGTGCTTTCAGATGGCTCTGAACCCGGCTGCTGAGGTCATGCTCTCAGGCTGCAGCCCGGGCACCGGATCACTTTGCGCCGAGCACGTCGCGACCGAGGATGCCGTCGGTCGTGAGCATGTGGAACGACGTGTCAGCCAGCATGTCGAATGAGAGCTGCTGGTAGAAGCCGTTCGCACCCAGAGGCGTGCCGGTGTGCCAGAGGCCGCGACCGGACGTCGGCGGGGCACCCGCGGCACCGTTCCAGCCGGCGATGGCACGCCGGTTGGCGTCCATCACCTCCGAGACGGCGATGCCCGCGACGTGACCGTCGTAGAACATGGCGTTCGGCGTGCTGGCGTTGCCCTGGTTGAAGTACCACGGGGTGTAACCGCCCGAGAAGCCCGGGTTGGTCGGGCCACCGTCCTGGTTCTGCAACCAGTAGAACTCGATCATGCGGGTCTTGAGTTCCGAGTACTTGGCCTGACCCTGCGACGGGCACTTCCACGCGCCGGGCAGCGTGTTGGGCTGCTTGAAGCCGTTGCGCGACATGACGTCGGGGCTCCACAGGGCCGCCGGGCTCCACACGTAGGTCGAGAAGACGACCTGTCCGGGGGCTTGCGGGAGAATGGTGAATTCACCAGGGTCGCCCATGCCTTCTTCGGCGCGCTCCATGGTGAGCTTGTCCTTGGGCGCCACGAATGCGCGGTCGTAGAAACGACCGTTCACGTAGGTGTTGAAGGGCTTGCAGTTCGGTAGGCGGTAGTAGCCGAAGAAGCCGTTCGTGAAGTTCCACTCGTTGGGCCAGTTCACGATCCAGTTGCCGCAGTTGCCGGGGTAGTTCGGCGGGCAGAGGCCGCCGCCGAGCCAGTAGCCCCACAGGCCACCGTTGTCATCCCATCCAAGGATGGCTTGGCCGGGGCAACCGATCGTCCCGAGGTAGTTGGCGCAGTTGCCGGCCGCGAGGCCGAAGTCATCACCAGCCAGCGTGAACTGACGGTCGCTGTAGTCAGCGCCGTAGGTGGCGTTGGCTGCAGCGAGGTTGCGGAGGTTGCCCAGGCTCTGGGTGACGAGCGCGGCATCGCGCGCGCGACCGAGCGCAGGCAGGAGGATGGCGATCAGCAGGCTGATGATCGCCACGACGACGAGCAGTTCGACGATGGTGAATGCGTTGCGTTGCTTCAAGGGAGGCTCCTTGCTGGACCGACCGACGAGGCCGGCGTTGCCGAGTGTCGGGACACCGCATGCGTGGACCGTGCATGACGCTCGGTTCACCCATGGTTGGATCGTGGGACGATCCGTCGATGCTGCAGGTCGTGAGAAGTGGACGGCTGACCTGCGAACCCACCCGTTCTGGACCTTGGCAAGGACCAGGACGGAGCCGCAGAGGGACTATACGGCAGATCGAGGGCGAATACGCCAAAATCCTCGTTTGTCCGGCGGGACCAGGCGACTCGCGGTTCGGGTGACGGGCAGCATCGATAACCTCTCGCGAGGTCTGAATCCCGTCAGCGCTTGATCACGAAAGACGCCACCCATGAAGCTCTACACCAAGACCGGCGACGATGGCACGACGGGCCTCTTCAGCGGTGCCCGGGTCGCGAAGGACCACCCCCGGATCGAGGCCTACGGCACGATCGACGAGCTGAATGCGGTCGTGGGGCTCTGCGCAAGTGGATGCGAGCCCGCCCGGGGCTTCGATGGGCGGCTCCTGGCCATGTTCGGCCAGATCCAGTCCCGGCTCTTCGACATCGGCGCAGATCTGGCGACCCCAGAAGGGGCCCGCCAGCAGTCCAAGATCGTCCGGATCGGCGAGGCCCACATCCGCGAGGCCGAGGGTTGGATCGACGAAGTCGAGTCGGGCAACGACCCGATCCGCAGCTTCGTGATGCCCGGTGGCAGCGAACTCGCCGCGCGCCTGCACCTGGCGCGCACGGTCTGCCGGCGCTCCGAG
>JASGCG010000111.1 GCA_030054235.1 Bacteroidia bacterium | reverse complement strand
CATCGGCGAAAGGTAGCCGTGGCCCTTTGCGCCGCAAGCAGCGACCCCGGAGGATCGCGACATTCGGTGGTTCCGGGAATCCTCCGGTGCCCCGAACGGGTTCAGGCCACAGGGGTACCTGTCGGTACCGCAACCTTCGAGAAGGTGAACGACTTGCCGACGTGGTCGACCAGGATCGAGTCGCCATCGGTGAAGGCACCCTCGAGCAGCTTGCCCGCGAGCGGGTTCTCGATGCGCTGCTGGATCACGCGCTTGAGCGGACGCGCACCGAAGTGCGGGTCGTAGCCCTCGTTGGCCAGCGCCGCCTGCGCCTGCGGCGTGAGCGTGAGACCGATGTGGCGCGATGCGAGCCGCTTGGCCAGATTGGCGACCTGGATGTCGACGATGCGGGCGATGTTCGTGCGCTTGAGCTGCTCGAAGATCACCGTCTCGTCGATGCGGTTGAGGAGCTCGGGCCGCAGGTGCTTCTTCAGGATCGTGCGGACGTGCGCCTCGATGACCTCATGGCGCTCGCCCTTCTCGGTCATCTCGAGGATCGCCTGCGAGCCGATGTTGCTCGTCATGACGATGATCGTGTTGCTGAAGTCGACGGTGCGGCCCTGGCCATCGGTCAGGCGGCCGTCGTCGAGCACCTGCAGCAGCACGTTGCTCACGTCGGGGTGCGCCTTCTCGAACTCGTCAAAGAGGACGACGCTGTACGGACGCCGGCGCACGGCCTCGGTCAGGCGGCCGCCTTCCTCGTAGCCGACGTAGCCGGGGGGCGCGCCGATCAGTCGGGCCACGGAGTGCTGCTCCATGAACTCGCTCATGTCGATGCGCACCATCGCATCCTCGGTGTTGAAGAGCAGTGCGGCGAGCGCCTTGCAGAGCTCGGTCTTGCCGACGCCGGTCGGACCGAGGAAGAGGAACGAGCCGATGGGGCGGTTCGCCTCGCCCAGGCCGGCGCGGTTGCGGCGCACGGCCTCGGCCACGGCGGTGACGGCTTCGTCCTGGCCGACCACGCGGCGGTGCAGTTCGCTCTCGAGGTGCATGAGCTTCTCGCGCTCGCTCTCGACCAGGCGCGAGACGGGAATGCCCGTCCAGCGCGCGACGACCGCGGCGATCGCCTCGGGGTCGACTTCTTCGCGCACCAGCGAGCCGCCGCCGGCCATGCGTGACCGCAGCGTGCGCTCGGTCTCGGCCATGCGCTTCTCGAGCTCGGGGATCTCGCCGTACTGGATGCGGGCGGCATCGCCGAGGCGGCCGTTGCGCGTGGCGACCTCGAGTTCGGTGCGCTTGCCGTCGATCTCGCGCTTGAGGTCCTTGATCGAGTCGAGTTCCTTCTTCTCGGATTCCCAGCGGGCCGTGAGCGCGCGGTTGCGCTCCTGCTCGCCGGCGAGCTCCTGCTCGACCTCGACGAGGCGGCGCTTGCTGGCCTCATCCTTCTCGATGGTCAGTGCGGTCTTCTCGATCTCGAGCTGGGTGATGTGACGCCGGATCTCGTCGATCTCGACCGGGATACTGTCCTGCTCGATGCGCAACCGGCTTGCGGCTTCGTCGAGGAGGTCGATCGCCTTGTCAGGCAGGAACCGGTCGGCGATGTAGCGGTGGCTCAGGCTCGCAGCCGTGAGCAGCGCACCGTCCTGGATGCGCACGCCGTGGTGCGACTCGTACTTCTCCTTGAGGCCGCGCAGGATCGCGATCGTGTCCTCGAGCGAGGGCTCGCCCACGAAGACGGGCTGGAAGCGGCGCTCGAAGGCCGGGTCCTTCTCGACGTGCTTGCGGTACTCGCTCAGCGTGGTCGCGCCGATGCAGCGCAGCTCGCCGCGGGCCAGGGCGGGCTTGAGCAGGTTGCCCGCGCTCGGCGAGCCTTCGGTCTGGCCCGCACCGACCATCGTGTGGAGCTCGTCGATGAAGAGGATGATGCGACCCTCGGCGGTCGCGACCTCGCGCAGCACGGCCTTCAGGCGCTCCTCGAACTCGCCGCGGTACTTGGCACCGGCGAGCAGCGCACCGACGTCGAGCGCCATGATGCGCGAACTGCGCATGGATTCCGGGCAGTCGCCGCTGACGATGCGCTGGGCGAGCCCTTCGACGATCGCGGTCTTGCCGACGCCAGGCTCGCCGATGAGGACGGGGTTGTTCTTCGTGCGGCGCGAGAGCACCTGCATGCAGCGGCGCACTTCCTCGTCGCGGCCGATGACCGGGTCGAGCTTGCCCGACTGGGCGCGCTCGGTCAGGTCGATCGCGTACTTCTTCAGGGCCTCGAAGCTGCCTTCGGCCTCCTGGTCGGTCACGTTGGTCACGCCGCTGGACTTGCGGATGTCGGCCATCGCGCGCTCGAGGTGCGCACGCTGCACACCGCACGCAGCGAGCGCCTTGGCGGCCTCGCACCGCTCGCCGGCGCAGGCCAGCAGCAGATGCTCGCACGTGGCGTACTGGTCCTTCATGCGCACGGCCTCGCGGTCGGCGGCCGCGAGCACCGACATGACGTCGTTGCCGGCGGTGGGCTGCGCGCCCTGCACGGTGGGGATTCGCTTGAGTTCGGCCTCGACGACCTGCGCGATGCGCGTGGCATCGACGCCGGCCTTCGAGAGGATCGACGGCGCCGTGCCCTTGCGGTCGGCGAGCATGGCCGCCAGCAGGTGCAGCGAACTGAACTCGCTGGCGCGCTCACGCGCGGCGCGGGTCTGCGCCTCGACGATCGTCTGCTGGGCTGCGGTGGTGAATCGGTTCATGTCCATGGTGGTGGTGTCCTTGTGCCTCGGGGTACGAGGCAGCGGACCGCTACAAACGGCGTGCCAGACCATGCCGGATCATGCCGAATCGGCTTTTGGAAATCGCCATCGCAGGGATCGAGGCCCGGCAGGCCCTTCAGCGACGCAGATCGGCCAGGCGCCGCACCGGGAACCCCGGCGGCACGAGTTCCGGACGGTCGTTCAGCCATCCCACCAGCCAGCGGAAGGCATCGACCAGTCGCGGGCCGGGTCGGTTGAACATCTGGTTGCCGTCGACGAGGACGATCGCGTCGGGATCGCCCGACATGACTGCGGGCAGCAGCGGCCACCAACGCTGTGCGGTCAGTGCATCGAGTTCCTGTTCGATCCGGTCGAGCCCGAAGCCACATGGGCAGATGACGATGCGCTCCGGCGCGGCTTCGAGCAGGTCCTCAGGACTCACGCGGCGGCTCTTGGCACCGGCTTCATTGAGCACATGGCGCGCACCCGCGGCGTTGATGAGCGCCGGCGTCCAGTGTCCGCCCACGAAGGGCGGATCCATCCACTCAAGGAACAGCGTCGGCGGGCCGGGTACGAACGGATTCACGAAGTCGATCGCGGTCCAGTAGCCCTCGCGCAGCCGCACCATCGTGGCTTGGGCCTGCTCGGCCATGCCCACGGCTTCGCCCACGGCAAGCACATCATCGAGCACCTGCCAGAGCGTGGTGGGATTGAGGCTGACCACGGTGGGCTTTGGATCCATGGTGGCCGCGGCACCGCGCACGGTCGCCAGATCGATGCTGCACACGTCGCAGAGATCCTGCGTCAGGATCACGTCGGGCTTGAGGGCGCGCAAGCGGTCGACATCAAGCGAGTAGAGCGACTGCCCGCTGCCGAGCGCTGCACTGACCTGGGCATCGATCTCGGCGCTCGTGGCCGCGTGCGTGCGCTGGCTGGTCAGCATCGGCAGGTGTTCGAGGCTCCCGGGGAAGTCGCACTCGTGGCTGCGGCCCACGAGCAGGTGCTGCCCGCCGATGGCACACAGCAGTTCGGTGGCGCTGGGGAGCAGGCTGACGACGCGCATGGGCCGGGAAGGGTAGTGCGCTCGTCCCGGCGGCGGAGCGCCAAGGACCGGAGAACCTTCGTTGATTCCCCCATGCGGTGGTTGTCGGCGCGGCGATGGCCGTCCATACTTCGTCGATGCCCGCCCACGCCTCGATCGTGCTGCTCGTCTCGACCCTCGCCGCGCAAGCTGACTTCACCGAGGTGCGTGGTGAACGCGAGTTCTCGGGGGAGCTCATCGTGCGTCCGATGCAAACGCTCGATGCCGCCAGCCGTGCGGCAGCGGTCAAGCGGCTCGCGGCGTGGCCGGCGCGGCGCAACGACCGAACGGACGAGTGGGTGATCGTGGTGGGTGCTGGCCCGATGGTGCCCGGCACCGCGGAGAACGCGGTGGCCGCGGAACTCATGGCGACGGGCCTCTTCCAGTACGCGTGCCCGAACTGGACGGTCTACCCGTGCGGCGAGCCGAACGATCCTCGCTACGTCGAGCAGTGGCACCACCCGATGATGCAGTCCGCCGCAGCATGGGATCTGCACCGGGCCGACGCGGCGGGGGGCGTGATCATCGCGGTCACGGATACCGGCATCGTCACGCACGAGGATCTCCTCAATCGCGTACCGGGGTTCAACAGCGCAAGCGACCTGGCCGAGGCTGATGGAGGCGTGATGGACGACATCAATGGCCACGGCACGCACGTGGCCGGTTGCGCGGCGGCGGCCGGCAACAACGGCGTGGGCGTGAGCGGCATGGGCTGGAACTTCCGCATCATGCCGATCCGCGTGAGCGAGGCCGCCAACGGGGGAGCGAGCTACGAGAACCTGTTGCAGGGCGTGCAGTGGGCTGCCGAGAACGGCGCGAAAGTGATCTCCACCAGCTACTCGGGCATCGGTTACGCACCGATCGAGACCACCGGCCAGTACGTGCGATCGCTCGGGGCGAGCATGCTCTGGGCTGCAGGCAATTCCGCCACGGATCATGCAGGCTGGGACTTTCCCAACGTGCTCGTGATCGGCGCCAGCAACCAGTCCGATCAGCGCGCGAGCTTCAGCGGCTTCGGTCGGGGCGTCGATCTCTTCGCGCCGGGCGTATCGATCCTGAGTTCGATCCGCGACGGCACCTACGGCTTCGCGAGCGGCACGAGCATGGCGACCCCGGTCGCCAACGGCGCGCTCGCGCTCATCCGTTCCGCCAACCCGCAGTTGACGGCCGAGCACGCCGAGCATGTCCTGATGAACACGTGCGATGTCTGGGGCGGCACCGTCAACGGCGAAGAGTTCGGCTGGGGCCGCATCAACCTGCTGCGCGCGGTCGAGCATGCGCGATCGGCGCTCCTGCCGGCTCCGCCGGTCGCTCGCGCCGATCGTGTGCGCGCGATCGCGGGCCAGCCCATCACGATCGATGTGCTCGCCAACGACTTCGATCCCAACATGGATCCCTTGCGCATCGAGGCGTTCGATGCCGTGACCAGCACTGGTCGCGCGGTTCGGCTGGTGCCTGGCACCGGTGGCGCACGCGACGTGCTCGTGATCGATGATGTCGGTCCTGCGGCCGGCAACCAGACCCTCGTCTACACGATGGTCGAGCCGGTGAGCGGTGCAACGAGCTCGGAGCAGGTCACGATCGAGGTTGCCGTGGGGCGCCCGGCCGTGGTCGTGCAGGGTGACCAGCCTGGCCTTGATGCGGCTTGGTACGAACTCACCGCGCCGACGTCGCTGCCCGACTACTCCATGCTCACGCCCTACGGCACGGCGGTCGTGGAGAACATCAACTACGGCTCGACGACAGATGCCTTCGCGGGCAGTGGTCGCGCCGACGACGTCGGCGCAACGTTCAACGGATGGATTTCGATTCCGGCCGCTGGCTACTGGACGCTCGGCGTGACGAGCGACGACGGTTCACGCCTGTGGATCGGCGATGACCTGGTCGCCAACAATGATGGCCTGCACGGCATGGTCACGGTGCGTGGCACGCGGCCCTTGGCGGCGGGCAAGCACCGCCTGCGCGTGGAGTTCTTCGAGGGTGGCGGCGGCGCGGGGCTCATCATGGCGTGGTCGGGTCCAGGCACGACGACGACAGCGATCCCCGGCTCGGCGCTCACGCGCGGTGGCGGCTTCGTGCCCGGCGATCTCGACGGTGATGGAGTCGTCAACGGCGGCGATCTCGGTGCGCTGCTGTCGGCATGGGGTGCGTGCGCCGGGTGCGCCGCCGACCTCAACGATGACGGCGTCGTCGATGGTGCCGACCTTGGTCTCATGCTGACGGCGTGGACGCCCTGACGTGGCGGCCTGACGCGGCCTCTGACGAAGCATGCGCGCTCCATCAACGACA
>JASGCG010000110.1 GCA_030054235.1 Bacteroidia bacterium | reverse complement strand
GAATGTTGCGCGACACATGCGTCAGCCCCACGCAGAGAGCAGCATGCCAAGGTCGGAGCCGTCGACCGTGCCGCTCCCATCGATGTCCGCTTCGCCCGTCGTGCCCCACTGCGACAGCAGCACGGCCAGATCACCGCCATCGACGATGCCATCGTGATTGATGTCCTCGGGGCGCGAAGCCCCTTCGACCGTGATCGTGACCGTGATCGTGCTCGAGTAGCTCTGGCGTCCGGGCAGGTTCTCGTCGCTCGACTGGACCTGCACGGTCGCGGGGTACGAGCCCGGCAGCATGGCGGCGCTCGCCGGAAGCCGAAGGCGGATCGAGACCGGCGTGGCCCCCACCTGCGAGCCGATCCCCGAGACCGCCGAAATCACCTGGCCCGACGACGTGATGCCATCGAGCACGAGCAGCGAGGCCGTTCACGCGAAGCCGAAGTTGGCGATGGGCACGTCGATCTCGGCGTTGGCCGTGCCAGCGGGGAAGGTCCACGCGAGCGCTCGCGTGTCCTGATCGGCCGTCGTCGAGAACGAGGGATTGGCGTGCGCACTCACCTGCACGGAGACGGGGAGTTGAATCGTCGGATTCGCGGCGGCCTGCGCGATGGTCGAGACCGTGACGATGCCTGACGCGATGCCGGCTGATGAGGTGTTGAGCGCGAGCTGGCCGATCGCCGTGGCCGGCGAGAGCGGGGCCTGGCCGCTCGCCGAGCCCACCACGAACTGCGATCCGGACACAGAGAACGGCAGGTCATCGATGCCTGCTGCCCACACGCCCTGCGCGACGTTGCTCACGACCGCACGCACCGGCACCGCCGCACCGACGAGCACCCGCGGAGGCAGCGCCTGCAGGGTGGCCGACATGGCGGCGGGCACCTGGTACTCCATGATCACGGGCATGTGGTCGCTTGCACCGAAGAGCGCATCGGCGAGCGCGTTGCCGCGAGCGATGTTGCTCGGGTAGTAGGAGTTGTTGCCGGTGTTGATGGCGATGTCGAAGTGGTTGCCGTCGTTGCCGAGGGTGCGCACCGTGCCGGGGATGTACGCCAGCCCCGCACCATCATTGAGCGCACCGGTGAACAGATGCAGGTCGAAGCGGTCATCGACCCCGCCTCCGACAAGGTTGGTGCTGGTCAGGAGGGGCGATTGCGTGTGCTTGATCGCGTTCGAGGCCCCGGTCCAGTTCGCCGTGCCCCACGGATCAATCGCCGGGTGCACGCCGCCGGTCGTCATCTTCACGTACCCCGACTCGGAGTTGGTGTACATGTTGTAGTCACCGAGGAAGATGATGTTGCTGCCAGCGGGAAGCGCGTCGGCATTGTTGCGCAGCGTCGTGGCGCCGGAGAGCCGCTCGGACTCGTTGGCGCTGCCGCTGCTGGCCTTCAGGTGCGAGCTGTAGACGTAGAGCCGTGCCGCGGTGCTCGTGTAGCCGGACACTTGCAGCAGCCAGCGATCACTGTTGCGGCCGCCGCCAGTGGACAGATCGACGTGGCCACTGGCGATCTCGGTGAAGCGGCCCGTTCGGTAGAAGAGCGCCTGCGCGCCCGTGGCACCGTCCTCCGAGGAGCTGGTGGTGTACGTGGCAAGCGTGTAAGAGACACCGGCCGGTGCGGAAGCGGCGAGCAGGTTGCCGAGCGGCCCCACCGCAGCCTGAGGACACTCCTGGAAGCAGATGATGTCGATGGGCTGCGCGGGCCCAACCACGTCGTCGGCGTGACAGGCGGTGAACACAGCCTGCAGGAGACTGGCGTTGCCCTCGAGCGCCGAAATGTTGTAGGTCACCACACGGAGTTGCGCGGCTGCAGGGAAGCAGGCCAGCATGGTGGCGATAACGCCAACACACAAGGTTCGTGGGGTCATGTCGCAAGAGTAGACCGCCGCGGGGATTGGACAAGGCCGGGATGGCCAATCGGACCCATTTGGCGCGCATCGTCCCCGACGGCGCCCAGCCGGCGGCAGCGGCCGGCTCGCATAGAGTGCCCGACTCGCCCCCTTGGAGCACCTCATGCGATACCTGATCAGCAGCGCGCTTGCGCTCATCGTCTCTGCCGCGGCCACCGCGCAGCAGCTTCCCGTGGAAGTCTTCACCCTCGACAACGGCATGGAGTTCCTGCTCGTGCCGCGCAACGACCAGCCGAACACGATCTCGGCCGGCTGGGTCGCCAAGGTCGGCAGCGCGAATGAGCGCCCCGGCATCACCGGCATCAGCCACTTCTTCGAGCACATGATGTTCAAGGGGACCAACACGGTCGCCACGCGTGACCCCAAGCGCGACGAGGAGTTCCGCACGGGGCAGAAGGCGCTGCGCGACCGCATGAACCAGATCATCTGGGGCGAGCAGTACGCGCGCTATTACCGCGGCGAGATCGACAGCCCGTGGAACCCCGCAAACGACACGCCGGAACTCAAGCGCCTGCGCGCCGAGCTCAAGGCTTCGATGGACGCCCAGCAGGGTCGCGCCAACACCGAGGCGATCAATGCGCTCCAAACCAAGCTCAGCTCGATGGATCCGGCCAAGGACGCCGACGCCATGAAGGCGGCGCAGGCCGAGATCGCGAAGCTTGAGGCTGAGCAGAAGACCAAGGGCAGCATCGTCAAGGACGAGTTCGACCAGCTGTACACGGCGGGCGGCGGCAGCCGCATGAACGCGTTCACGAGCTACGACCAGACCTTCTACTTCATCAACGTGCCGAGCAACAAGATGGAGCTCTGGTGCTGGATGGAGTCGGATCGCCTGACCGACAGCGTGTTCCGCGAGTTCTTCTCCGAGCGCGACGTGGTGCACGAGGAGCGCCGCCTCCGCACCGAGAGCACGCCCACGGGCACCTTCGATGAGCAGTTCGAGGCGATGTTCTGGCTCTCGAGCCCCTACTCCTGGCCGGTCATCGGCTGGCCGAGCGACCTCAACAGCTACACCATGGACGAGGCGCAGCGCTACTTCCAGACCTACTACTGCCCCAACAACCTGACCGGCGTGATCGTCGGTGACTTCGATGCCGCCAAGGTCAAGCCCATGCTGAAGCGCTACTTCAGCCGGCTCAAGCGCGGTGCGACGCCGCCGCCGGTCGTCACGCTCGAGGTGCCGCAGCTCGCCGAGATGCGCATGAACGCCGAGGCCGAGACCGAACCGCAGGTCGAGGTGCGCTACCACACGGTGCCCTTCCAGCACGCCGACTCGTACGCCCTCGAGGTGATGTCGCAGATCCTCAATGGCCGCACGGGTCGCCTCTACAAGTCGATGGTCGAAGGCTCGGGCGTGGCCTCGGGCGCCGGCGCGCGGCAGGATTCGCGCAAGTACGCCGGTGCGTTCTCCTTCAGCGCCGAGGTCAAGGGCGACGCGACCCCGCGCCAGCTCGAGGACGGCTGGTACGCCCAGCTCAAGCGCCTGCAGGACGAGCCCGTCGCCGACCAGGAGCTGCAGAAGGTGCGCAACGGCATCGCCGCCGACGAGTACCGACGCCTGCAGAACAACTTCTTCATCATGCTCCAGCTTGGCGTGAGCGCTTCGCTCGGTGACTGGCGCGAGGTGAACACCGAGAGCGGCAAGCTGCTCGCGGTGACGCCGGCCGACATCCAGCGCGTGGCGAAGAAGTACTTCGACCCGACCAACCGCAGCGTGGCGACCTACGTGCGCAAGGCGGCGCCCGCCGGCACCACCGCCGACGAGCCGACCGATCCGGCTCTTGCGGCGCTGCCCCCGCAGATGCAGGCGATGGCCAAGCAGGCCCTCAAGCGCATCGCGGCCGAGACCGACCTGGCCAAGCTCAAGGAGGGCATCGGCCAGTTCGATGCCCAGGCCGCCGCAGCCCCCGAAGCCATGCGCCCGTTCATCGGGTTCATGAAGGATCGCATGCTCGCCCGCATCGCGGAACTCGAGAAGGGTTCCGCCCCGGCCGCGAAGTGAACCACCCACACCACACACAGGACCACACACCATGAAGCACCTGACCACCACCCTGTCGATCGGCGCGCTCGCGCTGGGCTGCCTCGCGTTCGCGGCCGATGACCTGCCGCGCCACCCGGGCGACATCGCCTATCCCCCGCTCGCCTTCAACCCGCCGAGCCCGTCGGAGTACCGCACGACGCTGCCGGACGGCACTCCGGTCTTCCTCGCCCCGTCGAAGGAGTTCCCGCTGATCAACCTCGTGATCACCTTCAAGGGCGGTAGCAACCTCGATCCGGCCGGCAAGTCCGGCCTGGCCGGGATGACTGCGAGCCAGATGCGCCTAGGCGGCACCGCGTCCATGAAGGCCTCGGACCTCGATGAGCGCCTCGACTTCCTCGCGACGAAGATCGGGATCTCGTCGAGCGACTGGACGTCGTCGGCGAGCCTGAACTGCCTCGCGAGCACGTTCGACGAGAGCCTTGCGCTGCTGGTCGACATGCTGAAGTCGCCCGGCTTCGACGCGTCGAAGCTCGAGGTGGCCGTGGCCGAGGCCATGAGCGAGATGAAGAAGCGCAACGACAGCGCCTCGACGATCTCGGGCTCGGAGTGGCGCCGTCTGAGCTACGGCGACGAGCACTACCGCGGACAGCAGATGACCGAGGCGGGCCTGAAGGGCTTCGATGCGGCGTCGATGAAGGCCATGGCGGCATCGATCTTCCACCCCGGCAACATGAAGATCGCGGTCACCGGCGACTTCGACCGCAAGGTCATGCTCGAAAAGCTCGCCAAGGCATTCTCCGGCTGGACCTCGGGCGCCGAGCAGGCCAACCCGCCGGTGCCTGCCACGTCGCTCACGCCCGGCATCTACCACGTCGAGAAAGACATCCCGCAGGGCAAGTTCATCATCGGCCTGCCCGCGATCACGCGCGATGACCCTGACTACATCCCCTTCATGGTGATGAACGACATCCTCGGCGGCGGCGGCTTCACGAGCCGGATCACGCAGCGCGTGCGTTCGGACGAAGGCTTGGCGTACAGCGCCGGCAGCCAGTTCTCGGCCGAGGTGTTCTGGCCCGGCCAGTGGCGCGCGAGCTTCGAGAGCAAGAACGCCACGTGCGCCCTTGCGGCGAAGCTCGTGCTCGAGGAAATGGCCCGCATCCGCAGCGCACCGGTCTCGGCGCAGGAGCTCGACACCGCGAAGAAGTCGTTCATCGAGACCTTCCCCGAGACGTTCAGCAGCCGCGATGCGACCCTCGGCGTCTTCATGACGGACGAGTGGACCAAGCGCCCCGGCGACTACTGGACGACCTTCCGCGAGAAGGTCGCCAAGGTCACCCCGGCCGACGTGCAGCGCGTGGCGCAGAAGTACCTCGATCCTTCGAAGGTCACGATCCTCGTGGTCGGGAAGTGGGACGAGATCGCCAAGGGCGACCAGGGCGGCCGCGCGACGATGGCGATGCTCGAGAAGGACCTCGGTCCGACCAAGCACCTGCCGCTGCGCGACCCGATGACGCTTGCACCGCTGCCGATGAAGTGATCCGCTGAGGGGATCTGCCCCACAGCCTTCATGATCGTGCGATGGGCGCTCAGGCCGACCGGCCGAGCGCCCATTTCATTTCCGGCATGCGCAGCAGCGCACCGCAACCAAGGAACGCGAGCCCGCCGGTCGTCGTGAGGATGGCCAGCTCGATGGCACGCGCGGTCCAGCCGTCGCCAAGATCGACCGCAAGGTCGACCGCCCACAGCACGGCGGCCATCACGCCGGCGCAGAGCATCGAACGGAGCGCCGAACGAAGCACCGAGGCATCGACCCCCTGCCCATGGCGGATCCTCAGGATCCGCGCGAGCACGACGCACTGCACGACCGCGCAGAAGGCCGTGGACCAGGCCAGGCCGGTCTCGCGGAGCGGCGTCCAGATGAGCGCGAGGTTGAGCGCGAGGTTCATGCCAACCATGACAAGGCTCACGCGCAGCGGCGTGCGCATGTCGCCGCGCGAGTAGAAGGCCCGCGTGAAGACGTGGTTCGCGCTGTAGGCCCAGATCGCGGGCGCATAGGCGAGCAGCGCCGCGGCCACGCGTTCGGTGTCGTCGGGTGTGAAGGCTGCGCCTTGGAACGTCGTGGCCGTGAGCGGCACCGCCACGAGCATGAGGCCGGTGCCAGCGCCAACGCCGATGAAGACCGTGAGCCGCACGCCACGGCGCAGGATGTCGCCGAAGGCTTCGTCGT
>JASGCG010000109.1 GCA_030054235.1 Bacteroidia bacterium | reverse complement strand
CGAAGACCGTCCAGCTGCGGTCGGGTGCGGACTGCGCCCAGTCCTGTTCGCGACCACTCGCCTCAACGGCCGCAATGAAGGTCGAGTAACGCCCGTCCGGGACCTTGCGCAACGCATCGAGCAAGTCGGCCGGCGCCGCTTCCTTCATGCCCATGCCCATCGATTCCTCCGAGCGGGAGGGCTTCGGCAGCACCACCCGGTCGATGGCGTGGATCACGCCATTGCCACAGAGAATGTCGGGCCGCACGACCTCTGCCGCGCCGAAACGGAAGCCACGGCGGTCCGCGCTGATCGTCTCGCGGTCGCCCGCAGCCGTGCGGGCCATCTGCGGATCCTCGATGTTGCCGACCTCCATCGAGAGCAGTCGGCCGGGCACCACATGATGGGCGAGGATGCCGCGCAGCTTCTCCTTGTTCTCGGGAAGCAGCAGTGACTCGAGCGTTCCGGCAGGGAGTGCCGCGAATGCCTCGTCGCTCGGCGCAAACACCGTGAACGGGCCCTCCGAACGAAGAAGTTCGGCAAGCCCGGCCGCCTCCGCAGCGGCGACGAGCGTCTGGAACTTGGCTGCAACCGCGGTGTCCACGATGTTGGGCTTGCCGCGACCGTCGAAGAAGGAACGCCCCCTGGCCGGGGGGTTTGGCGGCGACTGGGCGCCCGCCACGGTCTGCAGGCCTGACATGAGGCAGGCCGCGGCGAGTCCGACGGCGATCACGCGAAGCGAAGTGGAGGGACGACGCTGAAGCGATCCTGACATGATGATCGTGATCCTTTGCTCGAGCGATCCGCCGTCGCCCATGGTGCATGCCTGTGCCGGCGTGCGGAACGCCGAACCCGCCAACGACTCCGCCGCTGCCACGAGGCACGCGCCGTATTCCCGTGTCGAGACCCCGCAGGTGCGCAGGACGACTGCATCGCACGCGAGTTCTTCGGTCAACCTGAGCCCACGGCGCGCGACCCACGCGAGTGGATTCCACCAGAGCCATGCCACAACCGCCCAGTCGAGCCATCGGACGAGGTCGTCCCGGCGTCGGATGTGGGCCAGTTCGTGCATCAGGATCAGTCGGAGGCTTGGGGCATCCGCTTCTGCGGCAAGCGCCGCCGGGAGCACGACGATCGGGCCGCCGAAGCTGCCCCAGACGAACGGAACCGAGTTCGACCGCGCGGAGAGCAACTTGAACCTGCGCCGCACGCCGAGTTCGGCAGCCACGCGACTCGCGACATCACGGATTTCGTGACCCGCAGGACTGCAGTGGACGCGCAGTCCACGTCGGAACCGCACGACGCGAACAGCGGAGACTCCGACGATGAGCATCGTGCCAACGAGCCACAGTGCACCGACGAGGAGCCACGGATCGAGCGCGAGAGAGGAGCCGCCCCGCACCTCGGTGTTCCGTGACGCGGCTTGTTGAGCGCCAGCCGATGCCGGCGCGACCAGCACCTCGGCGACGGCTGAAGCCGCAGCGGTCGCCGACCCACCCCGTTCGCTGAGCGCAGTCGAGTCCGGGGGCATGGCCCCTTCTGGCCGTGACACGGACCCGTCCGTGCGGCCCGGCGCACATGCGAGTTCCGCCGATGGGACGGCCCCGCTCGTCGAACCGTTCTCGGGGGCCGACGGCATGCTTCCGGGCCCCTCGTCACGCTGGCCGTCCCGTGCTTCAGCCGTGAGCCGTTCCAACGGGACCCTGACGGAGAGCCACGGCACTACCGCAATCGGCGGCATGACAAGCCGGATCATGACCAGCACCCAAAGCGCGTGCGCAAGCGACGGATACCGTCGCCAACGGCCGATCGTCCATGCAAGCACGGCCAACGGCATGGCAAGCAGCGTGTTGCCCAGCGCGTACTCGAGGATCAGTTCCGTCACGATCCCCTCCCGTCGAGGATCTCGCGCAGGCGGCGCAGCTCGGCGCGGCTCAGGCGCTTCTGGTCGATGAGGTGCGAGAGGAGCGGCGCGATCGAGCCGCCGGTCAGGCGCTCGGCCAGCGTCTCGAGCTGCCCACCCGCGTATTCCGACCGCGAGATGCGCGGCGTGAAGGTGTTCGCATGGGCTGCCTTGTCACGCCTCACGAGTTCCTTCTCCTCAAGGCGCTGCAGCAGTCGCTGCACGGTGCCATGCTGCGAGCGGTCGGAGGCGCCGTAGAGCTTGTCCTGCACCTGGCGCGCGGTCATGGCGCCGTGGTCCCAGAGCAGTTCCATGACGGAGAGTTCGGCGTTGGCGAGGGCAACAGGTGGCATTCGAGGAGGTCTCCGCAGATCCATGTGAGACGTGAAGTACGACAGACTGTCGTGCACGTTACGACAGCATGTCGTGCATGTCAAATGGAAAACCGCCGCGCGGCCCAACAGCGAACAGGAATCCCGGAGCCCCGAACGATCTTGCCACCCCGTTTCGATCGACATCCCGCTCGCAAGGTGCGAACGAACCGGCCTTCATACCCTCTGGGACGCTTAGAACGCCATCTAAAGTTTGGATCCGTTTCGCTGGGGGACGCGGGAACATCGATCCTGACGCCCAAGGCTTCATCTTGGGGCGCATCTTCGCGCGCCCTGCCGGTCTCTCGGGTTCTCGCATCAACCTTGCTCGCACCGATCCGTGGGTTCAGTACGAGTGTCGCTTCGTTCCGTGCTGATTCGGTGTCCGGTAGCGACGCGGTTATGAACGTCGATGCCGAGGTTCAAGGCCGTAGAGAGGTTCAAGGCCGTAGAGGTTCAAGGCCATAGAGAGGTTCAAGGCCGTAGAGGTTCAAGTCCGTATACTTGTGGCGTGCGATCTTCTGCGCTCCAGCGCGTTCTCTCGCCTACGAAACGCGTCCAGCGATCGCTGCGTGCACTGCTCAGCGGAATCGGCCTCGATCAGCCGCGGATGAGCGAACTGCGCGAGCGCTTCGGATTCGACAAGTCGGTGGCCAGTCGCATCGCGCGGGCCGTACGCTCGAAGGATCCCGCTTCGGCGCTGCGCGAACTGCCCGGCACGGCCATGCTCGAGCGTTTCGTCGTGCGCTGCGAGGAACTTGGCGCCGAGGAATCAACGATCGCAGCCGCCCGCACGGCGATCGCCGAGCTGGATGCGGCGATCACCGCCTTCCCCGGAGACCGGACCGCTCTTGTCACTGCCTTGGCTGGTACGCCGTCAGGCGAAGGAGCGAGGGAAGCCCCCAAGGTCTCGCGCGCCAAGATGCGGGCCGCGCGGCGCGGCGCCTACAACGCGCTGCTCTTTGCGCAAGGCATCTGCTGCGAGTCGCAGACCTGCATCACGATCCTCGCGCCTAGCTTGGAACATGGACGCGCGGATCAGGCGATGGTGATGGCGACGGCTGGGCTTCGCCGCATGCGGCCGGGAAACCCGTACGCGATCCTCACCCTGCAAGGTCGACCAGACACCAACAGCGGCTACAAGCGAACGACGCTTGCTGGCATGCCAGTTGGTGATGATCCGAGCGTCGCGCTCATCCCTGAGTTCTGCTCCACCGCTGCGTCTCAACTTCGCCTCGAGCGCTCTGGCCGCAACCACTCGCTCGTGCTCGACCCAGGGGTGCCTCGTCTCGAGGAGCCGATGGATCTGGCCTACGGCCTCGTCAACACGAACTTCGAGTCCTGCCGCGCCGGAACCGGAAACTGCTGGTCAATGACTTCATTCACCGTCGCGCGGCCCACGCGGATGCTCCTGCGCGAGGTGCTGCTCCATCGCAAGACCTTCGGGGGGTGCGTACCGAAGTGCGTCTTCTCGGTCGAGGCGGTTCCCATGAACGCCGACTCGGTCGGCCCTGATCCCAGCGGTCGGGGCGTCGTCGACCATGGCGAGGAACTCGTCGCGATGGGAGAGGGCTACGCCCGTCGCGGAAACGACGGCGAGGACTTCGCCGTGCCACTCGCGCTGCGCGCGATGGAGCTCCTTCGCTACGACCCAGCCGATTTCGACCGGTTCCGGCTCGTCGTCGAGTATCCGCTGCCGCTTGTGCGCGGCGACATGTGGCTGCGGCTTCCCGAGTGACGCGTCGAGCCTTTCAGGAAGCACGCGGGAGCGGAATCGAGAGAGGGGTGGAAGGGGCGCGCGCCGGCCGGCATTGTGCGAACGCGTCATCTTGTCTTCCACCGCGGGTGAATCTCCACAATTTGAATTCTTTCAAAGAATCCGCGAGGCCGTGGGGCGCGAACCAAGGCCACCCTTGGGTTCTTGGCTGCCCCGGGCGTCATCTCTTCCTCAGCCAACTGAATCCGGTTTGCGACTCTCGCCCGGGTTCCTTCTTGGAGGCTCAGCAATGGTCCGTGCACTTGGCATCATCTCGGCGGCTGCCCTCGCAGCGCTCGTGTCGTCGGCGAACGCCGATGTCCCCTTCCAGCAACTCGCGGACTTCGGCCTCGGCGGCTCGCCGTCCGATGTGAACGCCTCCGGCGTGATCGTCGGGTCCGTGCGCGTCGCGCGCGAGACCGGCGGCTCGTCGGTGCCCGTCTACTGGCCGACCCCAACCTCGGCTCCGGTCGAGCTTCCAAGCGCCGAGGGCGGCTACGCGCTCGCGATCAACTCGAGCGGCGACATCGTGGGCGCGGAATTCCAGCCCGCGGGTGTGTACGGCGTCCCCGTGCTCTGGACAAACGGCGAGCGCATCGTCCTCCCCGATCTCGGCGAGGGCGCGTACGCGACCGACATCAACGAGGCCGGCGTGATCGTCGGATCCGTGATCGTGAAGGGCAACTACCGCGCCGCCCGCTGGGTGAACCGCGAGCTCGAGCTGCTGCCCGTTCCAGAGTTCCAGACCGAGGACGGCGTCGTGTGGAGCCTCGCCGAGAGCATCAACTCGTCCGGCGTGATCACCGGCACCGTGCGGTCGCCCATCGGTTCAGGCACCCCGTCGGCCGCGCTCCGCTGGGACGACAAGGGCGTGTCGCTCATCGAGAGCGGCGGTCTCGAGACGAAGGGCATCGCGATCGACAACCTCGGCGGCGTGGTCATCAACGGCTACTTCGACGGCGGCTCTTCGCGCGCTCCCGCGGTCGTGCAGCCGGACGGCTTCGTGAACATCCTCGCTGTGCCCGCTGACCTGTTCGCAGGCGCGTCGGCCACGACGATGAGCCGCAGCGGCGTCGTCGGCGGCTACTACTACGGCGATGTGAACGGCGGCTTCGGTATCCGGGCCGTCGCGTGGCCGAACGGCGTCTTCACGCCGCTCGAGATGCCCGCGGGTCAGCGCTACGCGTTCCCGAGTGCCGTCGGCATGAACGGCATGGTGTTCGGCGGCGCGACCGACGGCAACGGCAGCTCGGTCGGCGGCTTCTGGCAGCTTGAGATCGAGCAGAACTTCTTGCGTTCGACGCCCGTGAGCGGCGCGCGCGGCCAGGCCGTCGAACTGTCGGCCGAGAGTCTCCGCGCGTCGGGTGCGAATGTCGGCTACAGCGTCGCAGCACGCGTCGATGGCTCGCTCGTCGGGCAGGCGATCACCGATTCGAACGGACGCGCGCGCATGTCGTTCACGATTCCCGCCGACTTCGCGGGCTCGCAGATGACCGTCCGCTACACCGACGAGAACGGCGCGAGCCTCGTGAGCGTGATCGAGGTCACCTCGGGCTGCGTGGCCGGCGACCTCAACTGCGACGGCATGATCGACGCATCCGATCTTTCGGTGCTTCTCGGTGCTTGGGGCACCTCGGGTGCGGCCGACATCGATGGCAACGGCGTCGTTGGTGCTTCAGACCTTTCCATCCTGCTCGCGAACTGGGGAAGCGTCTAGGTTGTGTCTGACGGATCGCCGAAGGCCCGAAATCCGCTCCGGCGCCCGGCTGGCGAGGAGGCGAGACGAGGCCGTATCCGCAGAGATACGGCGAGTCGAAGCCACCGAAACCAAAGATGGGGCCAGTCGAGATGCCGCGCAGATTGAAGCCCGGCGTATCGGTCAGACAGAGCCGAACACACCCAGGTGAGGATCGAGCAAATCCTTCACTCGTAACTCGGCGGACAAGACTTTTAATCAAGACCGAATAGCCAACTTCGCGCGATATCTGCGAAGCGTCGCTGGTCGACGGGCTCTTCTGCAACCTGTTCCTTCCAACGACCTTCCAGCCGCGACCGGCTGGAAGGTCGTTCTTTGCAATCGGTACTTTGGATAGTGCCGCGAAGCTCGCGGGAACAAGCGGGTACGAGTGGGTGCGTACCCGG
>JASGCG010000108.1 GCA_030054235.1 Bacteroidia bacterium | reverse complement strand
CCATGCGGCCGTCGCGGAAAGGGGGCGCGGCATGCCTCGCCGAGCGAGTTCCGCAGCCTGCGAGGAAAGCTGGCGCGCAGTGCCAGTCAGTGACCACAGGTTGACATCCGCGCCAGTTTCTGAGCAGGCGAGGACTGTCTGAGCGAACGAGGCATGCCGGCGCCCCAAAGGAGCGACGGCAGCTCAGCAAGCGCATCACGCAGCACGAGGCCGACGCGCGCTCAGGCCGTCCACGCGGCCAGCATCAGGCCCAGATCCGCGCCGTCGACCGAGCCGTTGCCGTCGATGTCGGCCAGTGTTCCCGCGGTGCCGAACTCGCCGAGCAGGATGCCGAGGTCGGCACCGTCGACGCGCGTGTCGTTGTTGAGGTCGGCGGGATTCGCAGGGGTTCCGCCTTCGACGAAGCTCTTGACCTCGCCGGCCACCAGGTTGTTCGCCCAGTCCCGAGCAAGGATGTAGTAGTCGACGTTCGCACCCGCGGGCTGCGCCGGCATCACCGCGCGCCACAGGTTGTTACCGCTCCACTGCATCGGGATCTCGTTCCAGGGACCCTGGTTCGAGCGGATCGCCAGCACGATGCCCCGATCGTGGAAGCCACGGTCGCTCGTCATGTCATCGACGATGATCGCCCGCACGACATGGGTGGCGGGCTTGGCGCCCGGGACTACGGACTCCATCTTGAGCACGCGCGGCGGTCGGTTGTCGGCCGGACCGGCCGCGTTGATGTAGATCTGGTTCTGGAAGGCGCCGCTCTCGCCCTGCGCCGTGACGATGTCGAAGTCGCCGTCGTTGTCGACGTCCGCCACCTTCACGTCGAGGCTCGAGTCGGTGACGGCGGTGATGGCGTTGGCGACCACGCTGAAGTTCGCGGTCACGGGCCGGTTGTTGCGGTAGATGCGCTCGCTTGCGGAGCCGAGCGTGCCGACCACGATGTCGAGGTCGCCATCCATGTCGATGTCGAAGAAGCGGCTGTCGTTGTCGTCCGTCGTCGGATTGGTGGTGAGCTGTGCGCTCACGTTGGTCCAGCTCGTGCCGAGGCCGTTCGCATTGGCCAGCAGCAGCTCGGTGTTGCTGGTCCCGGCATTCACGCCGAGCAGGTCGAAGTCGCCATCGCCGTCGAAGTCGCCGGTGTCGTACGAGTAGCACGTGTTGTCGGTCGGCATCGTCTGGTTGACGTAGGTGCCCGATCCATTGTTGAGCCAGAGTCGGCTCGACTGCGTGCCGGTCGTGCGCGTGCCCACATGGAGATCGAGATCGAAGTCCTGATCGACGTCGAGGAACAGGATGTCCATCTGCTCGCTCACGTTGCCCGCCGGGGTGAGCGCCGTGTTGTCGGTGAACTTGCCCGTGCCGTCGTTGAGGTAGAGCTTCGGCTTGCCGGTCGTGCCGAAGCGGTTCGTGCCGCTGTTGCAGAGCGCGATGTCGAGGTCACCGTCGTTGTCGATGTCGCCGAACTGGCCGCGGCTCGAGCCGAGGTTGATCGCGGGCATCTGCCCGGCGGGTGCGGCCGTGAAGACGCCGCTGCCGTTGTTCAGGAGCAGCAGTGCCGGTCGCGCGTAGTCCTGCGCCAGCAGCATGTCCCAGTCGCCGTCACGGTCGACATCGCCGAACTCCACGCCACGGAAGCAGCCAGTGATGCCGGCCACGTTGACGTCGGTGAAATCGGCGAACCGGCCGGTGCCGTCGTTCAGGAAGAGCCGGGGCTTCAACAGCGCGCCGAGGGACGAGTAGCCCTGGCCGTTGGCCCAGGCGATGTCGAGGTCGCCGTCGCGATCCACGTCGCAGAACGAGAGCTGGTTGGTGTATTCCGCCTGCGTGGGGAAGCGCGTGGTGGTTTCCCGGACGAATTGCTGCGCCGAGGCGGCATGGCTGGCGACGAGCGCGACGATGGTGGCAAGCTGGTGACGCACGAGGGCTCCTGAGTGCCCTGAACCTAGCACCAACGAAGCCCGGGTCGACCGTCCATGCGCCCTTTCGGGCGACTTGGTGCGTTATCGACGGCGACGCTTGATCGCGGCCGACACCGTCTGTGGTGCGGGGGCCGCAGCCGGCGCACTGGTTCCGGCGGCCTTCGCCGCCGCTGCCTGGGCGCGATTCATGAGCGCCTTGTGCAGATTTCGGATGCGGTCGCGGGCCTGGTGGATCTGCTCGGTCTCTGCGCCCTGCAGGAACGCGGCAGCCATGGCATCGTTCTCGTTCAGGCCTTCGATCGACACATTCACGCGCTCCTCTTCCTTGACGACGCGCATGCCGCGGACGCCGAGGTCCGACAGCAGCAGGATCGCGCACTGGACCTTCGGGTCCTCCGCCGGCAGGCCTTCCATCACTCGGCCGACCAGGCCGCGCATTGCCGCCGAGTAGAGGTCCTCGTTCACGCCGCGGCTCTTCACCACGGCCTGCACGTGCTCCTCCATGAGGGTCTTCTCCTGCAGGCGCACCTGAACGATGGTGCCGTTGAGCGCAAAGGTCCGGTTGCGGAGGTTCGCCACCGAGGCGATGACCGCACGGCCGGTGGCGATGTTGCCCTTGGTGTACGGGTCGCTCGTGTCGCGCTCGCGTTCTTCCTGCGAGAGCTGCCGATCGACCTCCATGCGCTTGGCCTCGACGTCGATGCGGAACTCGCGCACGCCCATCTCGTGCATGAGCCAGAGCGCCGCCTGGAAGAGGGGGTTGTCCTGCTCGACCTTCTTCTCGAGCCCATCGGCAAGGAGACCGCTGATGATCGCGCCGAAGTTCGGGGCGTCATACATGCTCTTGATGATGGTCGCGGCAAGGTTCATGAAGACCGGCCGCGGCTGCGGCTGGAGCTTGATGGAGGCGCCGTTCAGGACGATCTCGGTGGTGGCCATGGGAGGGGGAGGCTAGCCGATGGATGCTCGATGTCCATGGCAGGATCGATTGGACGGTCCCGGGTCCGTACAGTGGTGGACATGCTCGCTGCGCTGCTGACCGTGGCCATGATCGGACCGCCTGACGTGTCATGGTGCCGGGCCGGTACGCCCGCAGGCGAGCGTGCGGCCCATCAAGATCAAGGCGCCTCGGCCGCGCAGGACCGCGCAGGCGATGCGGGTCGAAGCGACGCCGGTTCGGACGGCCGGACCAGCGCCGACGCCGCGTGGTGGCACGAGGCACGCTTGGGCATGTTCGTGCACTGGGGCCTCTACAGCGTGGCTGCAGGGCAGTGGGACGGCAAGGACATCCCGGGCTGGGGCGAGTGGCTGCTCAACAAGATCAAGGTGGACCCGGCGGTCTACGCGAGCACGCTCATGCCGCGCTTCGATCCGGTGAAGTTCGACGCCGATGCATGGGTGCGCGCGGCGAAGGATGCAGGCATGGGCTACATCGTGGTGACCACGAAGCATCATGACGGGTTCCTGCTCTGGGACAGCGCGACGACCGAACTCGATCTCTCGGGCACGCCGTTCGGCCAGGCGGGGCGCGATCCGCTCCGTGAGCTGGCGCAGGCGTGCGCGCGCCATGGCCTACGACTGGGCCTCTACTTCAGCCTGATGGACTGGAGCGATCGCGACTACCTGCCTCGGCGCGACTGGGACACGCGAACGACCGACGGAGCCTCGATGCCGCGATTCGTCGATCGGATGCATGCGCAGGTGAAGGAACTGACCGACGGTCGCTTCGGGCCGGTGGCGATCCTGTGGGGCGACGGGGACTGGGAACACTCCTCCACGACGTGGCGCGCGGAGGAACTCATGGCGGCCGTCCGCGCGGCGCAGCCGGGCATCCTCATCAACGATCGCTGGTCGCTGCCGGGCGACTACGCCACGCCGGAGAACAGGATCCCGGACGGTGCGCTCCCCACGCGGCCGTGGGAAACCTGCATGACGATGAATGGAACGTGGGGACACGTGGTCCATGACCACCGCTGGAAGCCTGCGACGGACCTCCTCCGAAACCTCGTCGACATCGTGAGCAAGGATGGCAACTACTTGCTCAACGTCGGTCCGATGGGCGATGGTTCCTTCGATGCGCCGACGTCGGAGCGGCTCGCTGCGCTCGGTGCCTGGATGCGCACGAACGGCGAGGCGATCCGTGGTTGCGGTCCGGTGGCGTGCGCGCGCCCTGCATGGGGGCGCCTGACCGTGAGCGCCGATCGGCGCCGCGTGCATGCGATCGTCTTCGACCTGCCGACCGACCGCTCCATCACGATCGAGGGCATCGCCGGAGCGCCGGCCAGCGCGCGCGTGCTCGGTGCCCCGGACATCAAGGTCTCGACCCGAGCGGTTGGAGCCTCGCTCTCGATCACGCTCGGCGATGGAGCGTTGGATCCGGCCGCATCGGTGATCGTGCTCGAGTGGGCTGGCGAGCCCGCGATCGTCGGCACACCAGAGCTGATCGGCGGCGACGACCTCTTCCTGCACGAGACCGAACTCGCGTTCAAGCCCCCGGCGGCGGGCTCGATCCATGTCACGCTCGACGCGACCGCGCCCACGATCGACTCGCCCCGCTACACGGTGCCCATCAACGTGCAGCGCACCACGCAGGTGCGTGCACGGACGTTCGTCGATGGCGTGCCCGCTGGCGAGGTCTTCGAAGCGATCCTGCGTCGCGCGGAGTGGATCCCGGGCAGCGATGATGTGCCGCCCGAGCCGGGCGTGTCGTGGACGCTCATGCCAGGCCGCTTCGAACGCGTTCCGACGCAGGAGCCCTGGGGTGGCGCGGGCCTTGTGCGCGGCACGGCGAACGCGATCGAACTTCCATCGACGCGTTCGGCCGATGCCTTCGCGCTGCGCATCGATGGGTTCATCCACTGCGACCACGCCGGCATTCATGCGTTCACGCTCGAGAGCGATGACGGCAGCACGCTTGAGATCGATGGGCAACGCGTGGTCGATCATGACGGACTGCACGGCCCGACCCGCATGACGGGCAAGGCAGCGCTCGACATCGGCTGGCATCGCTTCACGATCCGCTACATCGAGGCCGACGGCGGCGAGAGCCTGAAGCTCCTGTGGACCACGCCGAAGGATGAGCCGGGCAGCGCTCCGCGGCCCATCGACGCCACGCTGCTTCGACACGAACCTGCACGCTGAAGCATCGCCCTACCATCGACGGCGATGACCAAGGCAGCGACCAATCCATGGCTCGTGCTCGCGGCCATGACCGGCAGCCTGGCGATGGTCTTCCTCGACGCGACCATCGTGGGCGTGTCGCTGCCGACGATCCAGCATGACCTCGGGCTCGGCGTGGCGGGTGGCGCGTGGGTCGTCAATGCGTATCTGGTCGCGCTTGCCGGCGCGATGGCGATCGGCGGACGCTTCGGCGACGTGATCGGTCGAGTGCGCGCGTTTCAGGCGGGCGTGTCCATCTTCGCCCTGGCGAGCCTCGGCTGCGCGCTGGCGCCCAGCGGCGAGCTGCTGATTGCCGCTCGCGTGCTGCAAGGTCTTGGTGCATGCCTGATGCAGCCCGCTTCGAGCGCGATGGTCGCTGGAGCGTTCCCCGAAGGCAAGCGCGGCAAGGCGATGGCCGTCTACGTCGGCGTGCCCCTGCTCTTCATGATGCTCGGCCCGGTGCTCGGTGGTGCACTCACGCAGTGGGCAGGATGGCGATGGATCTTTGGCGTGAACCTGCCGGTGGCGCTTGCTGCGCTGACCCTGGTGGCGATCGTGCGACCGATCGAGCCCAAGGCCGAGCGACGGTCCATCCACTGGCCGAGCGCAGCGCTGCTGCTGGTGGGCCTGCCCTCGCTCGTCTTCGGATTGCAGGAGCAGGCGCGACCGACCGAGGGCATCGAGCCGTGGGTCGGACTGCTCGCACTCATCGTGGGTGCGGCACTCGTGGCGGTCTTCACGCGCGTGCAGTTCACGCTTACATCACCGCTCCTGGACCTGCGGCTCTTCCGTGACCGCACGCTGCTCGGGCAGGTGATCGTGCTCGGGCTGACGCAGGTCGCCACCATCGGGCAGACCATGTTCGGCCCGGCATACCTGCAGGGTGCGCTCGGGTTCACGCCGCTCCAGAGCGGTTTGGCCGGGCTGCCGCTGGCGCTGCCGGCCTTGCTGCTCGTGCATGTGGCCGGCCGCGTCTACGACCGGCGTGGTGCCGTGGGCGTGGTGCGTTTGGGCAGCGTGCTCTGCGCGTTCGGGCTCGGTGCGATCGCACTGGGCATGGTCGAGCGCTCGTACGCCGTCATCGCGATCGGCATGACGCTGCACGGAG
>JASGCG010000107.1 GCA_030054235.1 Bacteroidia bacterium | reverse complement strand
CTTTGCGGGGCACGCCGTGGCGCACATGAAGCAGGCCACGCAGCGCACGCGGCCGTCCTCGTCCTTGTTCAGCCGGTGCACGCCGCGGAAGTAGGGGCGGTACTGGCCACCGTCCTCGACGGGGCGGTCGTCTCGCTTTTCCTCGGGGTATTGGACCACCCACAGGGTGTCCTTGTTCTTCCCGTCGCGGCCGATGTTCTGGAAGCAGTGGCGCAGCGTGGTCCCGAGCCCCTTGATGACGTTGACCACGAAGAGGCTCTCGGTGGAATCGAGGCGCTTCGGGGTGACGTCGACGATCTCGCTGTCGCGGATGGCCATGGCGGGGCGAAGTGTAGCCCGTCGCGCGTGGGCGGCCGCCGGTAGGCTCGTGGCGTGCCCATCGATCCCGAACGCGCCCGACGCAAGGCTGCCGATGACCGCGAGGAAATGCGGATTGGCTTCCGCATGATGGGCCTGGCCTGGCAGATGGTGACTGAGGTCCTTGCCGGCGCGGGGATCGGCTGGGTCGTGGATCACTTCGCGGGCACCGCGCCGCTCTGGCTGGCGATCGGTGCAGGGCTGGGCATCGTGGTGTCGATCTACAGCCTCGTGCGCGGCGGACTCAGCATGAATGCTTATCTCGAGCAGCGCAGCAAGCGCGTGGAGCGTCCCAAGCCGGACGAGGGTGGGCCCCATGCATGATGCCCCGCACGACCTCCCGCGTGATGCGCAGGGGGAGGTCATCTTCAGCCTTCCGGGCCGGGCCATGCTGCTCACCACGCTCGGCGCGGGGCTGGCCTGCGCCGCGATCGCGGCGGGCTTGGGCTGGCTCTCGCAGACGAGCGAATTGACGCAAACCCCTGCTGGGACTTGGCTTGGATGCGTCATGGGGGTCGGCGTGGCCTTGGTCGGCAACCTGCTTGGCTTGCTCATGCTGTGGCCGCCATCGCAGCGCGCGGCGAGCATCTGGGCGAGCTTCTGGATGGGGGCCGCCGGGCTTCGCATGGTCGCCACGGCGGGCCTTGCTGCATTGCTATATTTCCGCTCCCTCGGAGAGCCCAAGGCGTTCGTGCTGGCTACGGGGCTCACGTACCTGGCGCTGCTGGTCAGCGAGACCATCGCGGTCGCCAAGGTCCTCGGGCCCGTCCTCAGCCAGCCTGGCGTGGGTCGCTCCAAGGTGTCCGAACCCACAGACCGCCCATGACCACTCTGCTCCTTGCCGCCGGCGACAACCCCCTTGGACACGTCCTTGACCGGGACAGCGCCCTCTCGATCGAAGGCACTCGGCTCACGCTGAGCATGATCTCGCTGGTGGTGGGCGCACTGGTGTGCATCACGGTGCTCATGATGGCAGCGCGACGGATCAAGACCGGCCCGTCGAGCGAAGGCAACGCGCGCTTCGTGACCAAGGGCCGCATCGCCCAGGTCATCGAGGTCATCGTGCTCGGCCTGCGCGACCAGATGCTCGTGCCGGTCATGGGCGAGCGCCTGGCCAAGGCCTGGCTGCCGCTGCTCCTGTCGCTCTTCTTCTTCATCCTGACGCTGAACCTCTTCGGGCTGATTCCTTTCGCCGACGTGCAGGAAATGCTGCACGTCATGATGGGCCAGCACGAGAAGGCCGCGGCGGATGTCGCCCACGCCGAACCTGCCGCGGTCTTCTTCGGCGGCACGGCCACTGCCAGCCTGTCGGTCACGCTCGGCCTTGCCGCGATCAGCTTCTGCGCCATCTGGTGGCAGTCGTTCCGCGACCTGGGCGTGAAGGGCACGCTCGAGCACCTCTGCGGCGGCCACGACCTGGTGCACGGGCCCATCGGCCTGTGGGCCGTCATCCCCATCATCTTCGTGGTCGAGATCGGCGGCATGTTCATCAAGCCTGCCGCACTCGCTATCCGTCTTCTGGCCAACATGGTCGCCGGCCACACGCTCATGGCGGTGCTCTTCAGCTTCGGCGCGATGGTGCTGAAGGCTGGCGGCCCGACCTGGGCAGCCGGGTCGATCACGCTGGTGGCGGGCATCTTCGCGGTGCTCATCACCTTCCTCGAACTGTTCGTGGCGTTCCTCCAGGCCTTCATCTTCATGTTCCTGACGGCTGTGTTCATCAGCCTGATGGCGCACGAAGACCACGGCCACGAGGAGCACGCGCACGATCATGGCCACGGCGGTCATGGCCACGTCGGTCATGGGCACGCGGAGCCTGCTCCCGCGCACTGATCCGCCGTCGCTACACTTTCCCCCCTTTCCCGGCAGTGGGTGCCGGGAACACCGAGTTCAGCCTGCATGACAGGCGCCCACCCACGGCGCCGTTGGAGCCAACCCAAATGAAGAACGTGACCCTTGCTCTCCTCGCCTTCGCCGCTCTCGCCATCTTCGGCGCGGACAACGCCCTTGCCGCCGGCGAGAACGCCATGAACTGGGGCTCCGGCCTCGGCGCCGGCCTCGCCGCTGGCCTGGCCGTGATCGGCGCCGCGATGGGCATCGGCCGCATCGGCGGCAGCGCCGTCGAGAGCATCGCCCGCCAGCCCGAGATGGCCGGCAAGATCTTCGTGAACATGATCCTCACCGCGGCGCTCGTCGAAGGCGTCGCCCTGTTCGCCGTCGTCGTCGGCCTGATCTCGTTCCCCAAGGGCACCTGATCGCCGCAGGCTGAATCGTCGCCTGCCGGGGCCCGCCACGCGCGGGTCCCGGCAGCGCGTGCCTGCCGTGACCGACCGTCCCACCAGCACCGAACCCAGCGAGGTCAACCGTGTTCCTGCTTGCCGCCGACGCCTCGAACCCGATGAGCGTGCAGATCCTGCCCCTGGCCACCGCCGTCGTGGTGGCCCTGGTGACCGTGATCGTGCTGTCCCTGTTCGTGTGGCCCACCATCGCGAAGGGCCTGGACGAGCGCAACGAGAAGATCCTCGGCGAGATCAAGGCTGCCGAGGATGCCCGCGCAAACGCCAAGGCCGCGCAGGAAGAGTTCGAGCGCAAGCTCGTCCAGGCGCAGCAGGACGCCGACACCATGATCAAGGAAGCGCGCGCGCAGGCCCAGAAGGCCGCCGATGACCTCCGCGCCCGCAGCGAAGCCGAACTGGCCGAGCTGAAGAAGCGCGCCAACGCCGAGATGGATGCCGCCCGCCGCCAGGCCGTGGCCGAACTCGAGGCTCATGCCGCCGAGCTCGCCGTGAGCGTGGCGGGCAAGATCCTCGGCCGCACGATCGACGCGAAGGACCAGAAGGCCCTCGTCGAGCAGTCGATCAAGGAATTCGCCAGCAGCGGCCGCTAACGGCCAGAACCCCCGAGGCAGACCATGTCCACGGCAACCAACAGCGTCGGCCGCATCTATGCGGAGAGCCTCTTCGAGCTCGCCTCGAAGCAGGGCGACGCCGCAGCGCAAGACGCCGGCGATGAGCTCGTCGATCTCGTCGAGATCGTCCGCGGCGACCGTCGCTTCGCGGAGTTCCTGCGCTCGCCGGCGATCGACACCGCCGCGCGCGAGAACGCGCTGCAGTCGCTGCTCAAGGGCCGCGTCAGCGACCTCGTGCTGCGCTTCATGCTCGTCGCGAACCGCAAGGGCCGCCTGGGCGAGCTCGAAGCGATCTCCGATGCCTACGCCAAGCTGCTCAACGAGCGCTTCGGCAAGGTCGAGGTCGATGTCTTCACGGTCGACGGCCAGCTGGATGATGGCGCGCGCGCGAACCTCGCGACCACGCTGAAGTCGCGCCTGGGCCGTGAGCCCGTGCTGCACCTGTACAAGGATGCGTCGATGGTCGGCGGCATGAAGCTGCGCATCGGCGACCAGTTGATCGATGGCTCGGTGGCCGCGAAGCTGCGCCGCATGCGGCGCGCGCTTGTCGAGGACGCCGGTGCCAAGGTGCGCGCCGACATCGGCCGCTTCCTCTCCTGAACCTGAACGAACCAACCGCCCGAGCAGGGCACGCAGAACCCCGAAAGCAGAGGTCCAACCGTGAAGATCAAGACTGACGAAATCACTTCGGTCATCAAGCAGCAGATCGAGTCCTTCAGCAGCCAGCTCGAGGTCAGCGAGGTCGGCCAGGTCGTCGAGGTCGGCGACGGCATCGCCCGCATCTACGGCCTGTCGAGCGCCATGGCTGGCGAATTGCTGGAGTTCCAGTGCGTTGGCGGGAAGACGGTCACCGGCCAGGTCATGAACCTCGAGTCGGGCATCGTCGGCGCCGCGCTGTTCGGCGACCCCACCCTCGTTCGCGAAGGCGACACCGTCAAGGCGACCGGTCGCCTGCTCGAAGTGCCCGTCGGCCCTGAGCTCCTCGGTCGCGTGGTCGATCCGCTCGGCAACGCGATCGACGGCGGCGCTCCCATCAAGACCGCCCAGACCGGCAAGGTCGACATCGTCGCCCCCGGCATCAGCAAGCGCCAGCCCGTGAAGGAGCCGCTGCAGTTCGGCATCAAGGCCGTCGACAGCATGATCCCCGTGGGCCGCGGCCAGCGCGAACTCGTCATCGGCGACCGCAAGACCGGCAAGACCGCCGTCTGCCTCGACTGCATCATCAACCAGAAGCAGTACTGGGGCACCCCGGATGCGGTGGTGTGCATCTACGTCGCCGTCGGCCAGAAGGAATCGACCATCGCCGGCGTCGTCGAGACGCTGAAGAAGAATGGCGCCCTCGACTACACGATCATCGTGGCCGCAGGTGCGAGCGCCAGCGCTCCGATGCAGTACATCGCTCCCTACGCCGGCTGCGCGATGGGCGAGTACTTCATGTGGAAGGGCAAGGACGCCGGCTACACCGGTCCCAAGCACGTCCTCTGCGTGTACGACGACTTGTCGAAGCAGGCCGTGGCGTACCGCGAGCTCTCGCTGCTCCTGCGCCGTCCGCCGGGCCGCGAGGCGTACCCCGGCGACGTCTTCTACCTGCACAGCCGCCTGCTGGAGCGCGCCACCAAGCTCAGCGCCGAGAACGGCGGCGGCTCGCTGACCGCGCTTCCGATCATCGAGACGCAGGAAGGTGACGTGTCGGCGTACATCCCGACGAACGTCATCTCGATCACCGACGGCCAGATCTACCTGCAGCCCGAACTCTTCGCCGCCGGCGTTCGCCCCGCCATCAACGTGGGCATCTCGGTGAGCCGCGTGGGTGGCAACGCGCAGATCAAGGCGATGAAGGAAGTCGCCGGCTCGCTGCGACTTGACCTGGCGGCCTATCGCGAGCTCGAGGCGTTTGCGCAGCTCGGGACCGAACTCGATGCCGCCAGCCAGCGCCAGCTCGACCGTGGCGCGCGCATGGTGGAACTGCTGAAGCAGGGCCAGTACACGCCGTTCGACGTCATCGACCAGTGCCTTGGCCTCTTCGCGGCCAGCAAGGGGATCATGGATGACGTCCCGGTTGCCAAGGTCCGCCAGTTCGAAGCCGACCTCCTGGCGTGGTTCCAGGGCGGTGGCAGCGCGCTGCGTGCCAAGCTCGCTGACAAGAAGTCGTTCAAGGGCATGGAGGACGAGTTCATCGCCGCCATGAAGCAGTTCAAGACCGGCTGGCGCGCCTGATCGCGCTGCCTGCCGGACCGCGCCGGGTCCCGCCGCTGCGGGCAAGGTGCGAGCCAAGGCCAATTGCTTGACCCGAAGCCGCCGCGCCCTGCGCGGCGGTTTTCGTTGGTGCCATCACGGTCCGACCATCAAGAGCCGGCCAGCGGGAGCGGTTCGAGCGATGCGGACTGCTGACATGATCAACGGGCGAAGATCCTCTGCACGATTCGATCGGGATCGGAGCACAAGGATCGAGATCCGCATGCGTTGGCGCGGCTGCTGGTGGACGATGCTGCGGTCCGTGGTGATGAGCGTGGTATGACCGGACCGAGCCATGCGAGCCATAAGGGCGTTGTCCGTGCAGCCCGACCAGCCAAGGCCGACGACATGATCCACAGGCGCCCCCAGTGCCTGTTCGAAGTCCAGCTTCAGCCGAAACGGGATGCACTCATCAAGCAGCAGACGCACGCGCCCCGCCGGGCGGCCGCCAGTGGGCGAGCACTCGCTCGACCGTGGCGGCATCGATGCTGGGGAAGTCATCGAGGAATGTGCTGATGCTGTCGCCGGCGGCAACATGATCAAGCAAGGCCTGGAGCGGCACACGGGTGCCACGGAACACCGGCGCACCCCCAAGGACAGCGGGATTGCGTTCGATGTCTGCAGGAAGCTCCGTGGAAGAATCCATGGCATCACCATACGGCACGATCACCGTGATGCCCGAGTG
>JASGCG010000106.1 GCA_030054235.1 Bacteroidia bacterium | reverse complement strand
GCAGCGCTGGGCGGCCGTCGTCGGCTCGGCTCGCGACCGACCGATGGCGGCGCTGGCGGCTGCCGAAGCCTGCATTGCCAGCGCAATTCGTGATGGCGGCGAGCCGCTGGAGGCGGCGCAGCATCTTGCAGCAGCGCACCCCATGCTCGCCGATGACTTCATGGCCGCTGCGCTCGGCTTCGGTATTCCGGAAGGCGTCCTACCGGGCGATCTCGTCCCGGGCGCGATCGTGCTGGGACGATGGCGCATCGACCGGGTCGTCGGTCGTGGCCTGACCGGCACCGTGGCGCTGGCCGTCGACGCGTTGCTGGGCTCGCCCGAGCAGCCTCGTCACGTCGCGCTCAAGCGGTTCGAGTCCGATGCCACCGGCCTTGCCTTGCGCCATGCCCGGCATGAACTGTCCACCCTGCTGTCACTTCCTGAAGGTTGTGGACCCAAGGTCATCGGCTTCCACGCCGATCGGGCCGGCAGTGCCGTCCTGGTCACGGCATGGGAACCATCGACGCCGCCGATCCACCTTGGCGCACTTCCCGAAGCGCTCTGGACCATGGACCGCATCCACGCGCGCGGCATCGCGCATGGTGATCTCAAGCCCGATCACCTGCGGCTGCGCAGCGACGGCTCGTGCTTCCTGATCGACTGGGGGAGCGCGGGTCCTGCCGATCACGCGGGCAAGGCACTGGATGCCGAACGATTGGCACGCATCGTGCGAACGATCGGTGGATCCACCGGCGCTGCACCGTGGGTCATCGAGCCGGCGGCGTGGCTCTGCGCGCATCACCAACTCGGCTTGGCGGCGAATTGGCTCGCTGCCTGCGCACCTCGGCGCCACGCACGGCGACTGCTGCGACCGATGGTTGCTGCAGTCGCGGTGATCCTGATGGCTGCCCCGCTGGCCTGGACGATCGGTCCATGGAGCCGCACGCCCGCGGAGGCGGCGATCGAACGCCTCCGTTCCCGAGGCAACCTGATCGAAGTCGTGCAAGGGCCCGACGGCGCCCCTGCGGGAGCGTGGCTGGCGTGGCCGCGGTTCGATCCGGCCGTTCCGGCACGCGAACGACTGGTCTTCTGGATCGACCTGAAGGATGGGCTGGAGGTGATTTCTCGCAAATCTCCAGGAAGCCTGTCACCAGCGACGTGGCCCGAGTCACTCTCCCACAGCCCCGCGGCGCCTCCATGAACCACGAACGACCACGTCGATCCCTTCGCTCCCTCACGACGGCCGCAGTGCTCGGGGCGGCCGTGCTCGCCGCCGTCGCGCTGCTCGTGCCGCGCGCATCCGTGACGGCCGATGCACCGCAGCTGCTCGTCGGCAGCCAGACCTTCCGCGCGGCGCCGAGCACGATCGAGTTCATGGACTGGCTCGCCACGCGCGAGATGCTGCGCGGCGGCAAGGGCTCGGATGACGGCTCGATCCACGCGATCCTGATCGACCGACGGCTCGCGCCATCGATGGTGATCCCTGCGGGTGGGCTGCGCGCACGTCGGTTCCAGCTCGACCAGGACGGCACCATCATGCATCACGAGGCCTCCACCGCGGATGCCTGCTCGGTGGTGCTCGTCCCCGACGAGCGCGATCCCAACCTGCTGATGGTGCTCTGCGAGGGTCCGTGCACCAGCGCATCGGGTCGATGCGTGCTGCGGTTCGATCCGGAATCGCTGCGCTTCGAGTGCGCGTGCCCATGAGCCAGCCGCAGCAGCAGGATGATCCGCCAGCCGATGCGGCGCGCCGCGCGCTGGCCGATCGACTGATGGCGGCGCGCGCGCTGATGCTCGCGCGCATCCGACAACGCCTCGCGCAAGCCGGGCTCAGCTCGACGCAGGCCGAGGACATTTTCTCCACCACCCTGCGCCGGGCCGATGCTGCCGCCGCGGCCGGGAGGTTGGTGGCGGAGATCGATGATCAGCATCTGCTTGCCTTGGCCACGGCGATCAGCCGCAACGCCGTGCGCGAGGAGAGCCGACGGGAACGACGCGATAGGGAGCGTCAGGATGGCGCGGCGCGCTACGGTTCGACGACGACTGCATCGCAGCAGCCTTGCGAACTCGAAGTTCCGGCGGATCCCTTCCTCGTTCTGAGCGGGATCGACGTCGATGTCGTGCAACTGCGCCTGCGCGGAGCGACCTGGAGCGTGATCGCCGAGCAACTCGGGATGACGGCCTCGGCGGCGCATCGGCGCTACTTCCGCGCCATGCAGCGCCTTGCCGCAGGCGGGTGATACCGACAGCCGCGCGCGGCCTTGGTCTACGATCCGCGCTCCATGATCTGCGACCCAGCCGAACCCGTCGCTCGCGCCCTGCGCGCGGCGATCGCCGCCGAGTGCGGCATCGATCCAGCGAACGCGGACCCACGCGTGCAGCCTGCCGCCAACCCGGCCTTCGGTGACCTGCAGGCGAACTTCGCGATGGCGCTCGCCAAGCAGTGCGGCCGCAACCCGCGCGATCTGGCGCAGGCGGTGATCGCACGACTTGGCGATGGCCTGTCGGACCGATGCGAGCCACTGCAGGTCGCCGGTCCGGGCTTCATCAACATCACGCTGCGGCCCGCTGCGCTCGGCGCCGCGCTCCAGGCCTTCGACGCACCGAACCTGGGCATCGAGCCCCCTGCTGACACCCACACCTGCGCGGTCGACCTGTGCGGCGTGAACGTGGCCAAGCAGATGCACGTCGGCCACCTGCGCGCCACGATCATCGGCGACACGATCGCGCGCACCTACGAACGCCTGGGCTGGCGCGTCTTCCGGCAGAACCATCTGGGCGACTGGGGCCTGCCGATCGCGATGACGCTCGCCAGCCTGCGTCGGCGCGGCACGGATCTGGCCACGCTCACGCTCGATGACCTCAACGCGGCCTATCGCTCGGCGCAGGCCGAGGGCCGCGACGACGAAGCCGGCCTTGCTGCGGTGCACGCCTGCGGCTGCGGGCCGCACCGCCTGGCCGAGCTCGAGGCCCAGCACGAGGGCGCCTCGGCCGCCATCGCCGATGCGAAGTCCACGCTCGTGCGCCTGCAATCGGGCGATGCCTCGCTCGTGCGCGACTGGGAGCGCATCATCGAGGTCACCATGCGCGAGGTCTACGCCGCAGCGGATCTCCTCAACGTGCGGCTCGATCCCGCGAGCGAGAAGGGCGAGAGCAGCTTCCGCGACGAGCTTGCGCCGGTCGTCGAGTCGTTCGAGCGCGCGGGCCTGGCGATCATCGACCAAGGTGCGCTGGTCGTGCGCTATCCCGACCGCGAGCGCCCGATGCTCATCCGCAAGTCCGACGGCGCCTTCCTCTACGCGACCACCGACCTTGCGGCGCTGCGTCACCGCATCCAGGGCCTGGGCGCCGAACGCGTCATCTACTGCGTCGATGCCCGCCAGCGCGACCACTTCAAGGATGTCTTCGATGCCGTGCGCATGATCGGCTGGACCAAGCTCACGCGCCGCCGCGACGGCCGCGACGTCGAGGTCGAGTGCCAGCTCGTGCATGTCCCCTTCGGCACGGTGCTCGGCGCGGACAAGAAGCCGCTCAAGACCCGCAGCGGCGAGAACTTCACGCTCAAGGCGCTGCTCGACGAGGCGATCGACCGCGGCGTGCGCGAGGTGACCGCCCGCGCCGCCGACCCGGCCAGCCCCACGCACGGCATGAGCGCCGACGAACTCCACGCGATCGGCCAGGCGGTCGGCATCGCGGCGGTGAAGTACGCCGACCTCGGCGGCGAGGTCTCGCGCGACTACGTGTTCGACCTCGACCGCATGGTCGCCTTCGAGGGCGACACCGGCCCATACCTGCAGTACGCGCACGCGCGCATCGCGAGCATGCTGGCGAAGGCCGGCGATGCCGCCGCATGGACCGATGCGCCGATCGATCCCGCCGCGCCCGAGGAGAAGGCGCTGGGCTTCGCGATCCTGCGCTACCCCGCCGCCGTGCGCAGCGCCGCCGACCAGTGCGCACCGAGCACGATCTGCGCGTACCTCTACGCGCTGGCCAATGCGTTCAACGCCTTCTACCAGGCGTGCCCGGTGCTCAAGTGCGACGATGCACGGGTCCGCGCGAGCCGGCTGCACCTGGCGCACCTCACGCGCCGCACGCTCGCCGACGGGCTCTCGCTCCTGGGGATCAGCGCGCCGTCGCGCATGTGACCCCTGCGCGGTTCAGGTGCCGAAGCACCGATCGCCCGCATCGCCCAGGCCCGGGCAGATGAAGAAGCGCTCGTTGAGGCAGCGGTCGAGCGCCGCCGCGTAGACGCGCACGTCCGGGTGCGCGGCCTGCATGGCGGCGAGTCCCTCGGGCACGACCACCAGGCAGACGACGCTGATGTCGCGCGCGCCGGTGCGCTTGACCTCGTCGACCGCTCGCGCCGCGCTGCCGCCGGTAGCGAGCATGGGGTCCACCACGAGCACGGGGCCATCCTGCACGTCGGGCGGAAGCCGCAGGTAGTACTCCTCGGGCTGCGCGGTGCGCTCGTCGCGACGGATCCCGATGTGCCCCACGCGCGCCTCGGTGAAGAGCGCGAGGATGCCATCGGTCATGCCGAGCCCTGCGCGCAGCACCGGCACGAGCGTGGGCGCGCAGCGCAGCCGCCGCGCGAGCATGCGCTCCATCGGCGTGTGGATCTCGACGGGCTCGGTCTCGAAGCGACGGCTCACTTCATACGTCATGAGCCCGGCGATCTCGCCGAGCAACCTTCGGAAGTCGCTGCTCGGCGTGGTGCGCTCGCGCAGCACGCTGAGCTTGTGCTGGATCAGCGGATGATCGACGAGCCACAGGTTCGGGTGCTGCGCGTGCGCCTGCATGCGCGGTGTTGTACCCGCGCACCGATAGCATCGCCCGCGCGGCCCGGGTCCTTCGTGGGTGGCCGCACCGCTTCCACCGGAACCCGACATGTCGACCATGACCAACGCGCGTGCACCGCAGGCATCACGGCTCTTCACCGCAAGCTGCCTCGCCCTCATCGTGACCGCCATGAGCTTCGCCCTGCGCGGCAGCGCGATGGGTGCATGGACCGCCGAGTTCGGGCTCACCAACGAGCAAGCGGGCTGGATCAACAGCACCGCGTTCTGGGGCTTCACGCTGGCGATGGTCTTCGGCGGCCCGCTCTGCGACGCGATCGGCATGGCGGCGATCGCGCGCATCGCGTTCGTGGGCCATCTCGCCGGCATCCTGCTCACGATCTTCGCATGGGATTCCTGGAGCCTCTTCACCGGCACGCTCCTCTTCGGCATCGCCAACGGCTCGGTCGAGGCGGCCTGCAACCCGCTCATCGCGGCGCTCTATCCCGACGACAAGACCACCAAGCTCAACCACTTCCACGTCTGGTTCCCGGGCGGCATCGTGATCGGCGGGCTGGTCGCCTTCGTGATGGCCAAGGCTGGGCTTGGCTGGAAGGCGCAGTTCGCCTCGATGCTCCTGCCGCTCGCTGCGTACGGCTCGCTCTTCCTCGGGCAACCGATGCCGCAGACCGAACGCGTGGCGATGGGGCTTTCGGGCGGCGCGATGGTGCGCGCGTGCCTCAACCCCATCTTCCTGCTGATGGTCGTGTGCATGCTCATGACGGCGGCCACGGAGCTTGGGCCGGGCCAGTGGATCCCGAGCATCCTTGAAAACGCTGGTGTTTCCGGCATCCTGGTGCTGGTGTGGATCACGGGCCTGATGGCGATCGGCCGCCAGTTCGCGGGTCCCTTCGTGCATCGGCTGCAGCCGCTGGGCATGCTGCTGGCGAGCGCGGTGCTGAGCGCGGCGGGGCTCTTCCTCATGAGCCGCTCCTCGGGCGGCATGCTGTTCGTGTCGGCCACGGTCTTCGCCTTCGGCGTCTGCTTCTTCTGGCCCACGATGCTCGGCTTCGTGAACGAGCGCTTCCCCGCCACCGGTGCGCTGGGCTTGGCGATCATGGGCGGCGCCGGCATGCTCAGCGCTGGCTTCGTACTGCCGGTGATCGGGCGCTTCTACGACGAGGGCATCACGGCCCGCCTGCCCGAGGGCGTGAGCGCCGATGCGCTGAAGTCCGCAGCCGCAGGCAGCGAACAAGCCGCACAGTGGATGATGGTCCAGGCGGGCGCGGGGCTCGATGCGCTCGGCAAGGTGGCCGTGCTGCCCGTGGCGCTGGCCGTCGTGTTCGCGCTGCTCGTCGTGCTCATGCCGCGCAAGCCCGCGGCGCACTGAACCCACTCAGGCGCCGGGGATCCACGGCGTGTCGGCGACGCC
>JASGCG010000105.1 GCA_030054235.1 Bacteroidia bacterium | reverse complement strand
AACGGCTGCTCCACCGACATGTCCTGCAAGTACATCGCACCCTGTCCGAAGTAGTTCAGGAGCAGACCGGGCATCACGATCGAGTACCAGGCGGCACGGATCGGGAAGCGGCCGAAGTGGCCAAGGTCGGCGTAGAGCGCTTCGCCACCGGTCACGCACAAGATGACGCTGCCCAGCGCCGTGAAGCAGTTCCACGGATGGGATCGTGCCAGTTCGATCGCGTAGGTGGGGCTGCAGGCCTTCAGCACTTCCGGATGCAGCATGATGCCGCGTACACCGAGCAGTCCGATCACCGCGAACCACACCACCATGAGTGGACCGAGCCAGGAGCCGATCGCGGCGGTGCCGAATCGCTGCACCCCAAACAGCACCACGAGGATGACGCAGGTGATCGGCACGGCAAAGCGGCTCCAGCCCGGCGAGACCACGTCCAGACCTTCGATGGCGCTCAGCACGGACAGGCTCGGCGTCAAGACACCGTCCGCGTAGAGCAGGGCAGCGCCCATCAGCCCCATCACGAAGAAGGGCAGCGACAGCGTCCGGATCGACTGTCCCGGCGCGGGGAGCAGCGACATGAGCGAAAAGATGCCGCCTTCGCCGCGGTTGTCGGCCTTGAGGATCAGCCATGCGTACTTGACGCTGATGATGATCGTGAGCGACCAGAAGAAAAGGCTCAGCACGCCAAGGACCGTGGATGGATCCCTCGGCATGCCGTGATGGGCCGAAAGCGACTCCTTGATGGCGTAGAGCGGGCTGGTGCCGATGTCGCCAAAGACCACCCCCAGCGCCACGAGGGTGATGGCCAACTTCGCCGCGGTCCCTGAGGGACCGTGGGTGTGGTGGTCGGCTGGCGTCGAGTCGGTTCCGGCCATGGTGGGCGACGAAACTTCAGGATGGTACCGAGTTGCATCCTGAGGCAAGGGCCGCGACACTCCACCGCCCGCGCGTGCGGGTCCTCGCCCCCGAAGGAGCTTTCCATGCGCATCGACCCATCGTCGTTTTCCACCGGCCGCCGTCAGTTCATCCTCACTGCTGCCGCTGCAGGGGCAGCGACGCAGTTGCCGTGGTGGGTGCGCCGTGCCGCTGCGCAGGGTGCTGCGAGCAAGCTCCGTGTGGCGTGCGTCGGCTGTGGCGGCATGGGGGCATCCGACCTCGCGCAGGTCGCGAGCCACCCCGGCGTCTCGATCGCCGCGCTCTGCGACGTGAACCGTGACACCCTCGCCAAGCAGGGCGAGACGTACGCGGTCCCGACGGAGCGCCGCTTCACCGACTACCGCGAATTCCTCGCCAAGGCCGGCGACGCGATCGATGCCTTCATCGTGAGCACGCCTGACCATGCCCACGCGCCCGTGGCCGTGCAGGCCATGCGCATGGGCAAGCATGCGTACGTCCAGAAGCCCCTGACGCACTCGCTGCATGAAGCGCGCGTGATCGCGCAGACGGCGACCGCGAAGAAGGTCATCACGCAGATGGGCATCCAGAACACCGCCAATCCCGGCCGTCGCAAGGCCATGGAGCTGCTCAAGGCCGGCGTGCTTGGACAGGTCAAGGCCGTGCACATCTGGACCAACCGGTCCACCGGCTGGTGGCCGCAAGGCGGTGATCGTCCGGCCGGCAGCGATCCCGTGCCGGCGAACCTCGACTGGAACTCGTGGCTCTGCGTCGCTCCTGAGCGCCCGTACAAGAACGATGCCTACGCGCCGTTCAAGTGGCGCGGGGTGCGTGACTTCGGCACCGGTGCGCTCGGCGACATGGCCTGCCACTTCTTCGACGTGCCGTACAAGGCGCTCGGACTTGGCTACCCCACGCTGATTCGCGGCGAGAGCGAGAGCCTGACCGCCGAGCAGTATCCGTCGAGCGAAGTGGTCGAGCTCACCTTCGAGGGGGTTGCGGCTGCAGGCGGCAAGGCGCTCACGCTGACGTGGTACGACGGTGGCCGCATGCCGTCGACGTCGATCCTGCCTGGCGTGCCGGCTGACTTCAACATGGCCAAGCGTTCGCGCGATGGCGCCACGATCGTGGTGGGCGAGCGCGGCACGATGATCGTCTGCCACCCGGGCGACGTGCACCTCTTCCCGGGCACGCTCGCCGACGGCACCAAGCTGCCCGAGCTGCCTGAGTACAACCACTGGCACCAGTGGGTCGATGCCTGCATGGGCAAGGGTGCCACGAGCGCGCCGCTTGAGTTCGCGGGCCCGCTGACCGAGGGTGTGCTCTGCGGCGTGATTGGCGGCGTGGTCGCCGGCAAGACGCTGCGCTACGACTCGGCCAAGCAGACCTTTGACGATGCCGCCGCCACGGCAATGGTGCGCCGCAGCTACCGCGACGGCTGGAAGGTCGAGGGGCTTGGATGAAGCCCGCCACCAGCGCGGTCGTCGCGCTGACGGCGCTCAACCTGCTGAATTACCTCGACCGCTTCGTGGTCGCGGGTATGGTCGAGCCGCTGAAGAAGGCCTTCGGTGCCGATGATGCCGACATCGGGCTGCTGACCAGCGTCTTCCTGGTGTCGTACATGTTCGCGAGCCCGCTCTTCGGGGCGATGGCGCGTTCACTGCGCCGCACGGCGATCCTCGGTGCAGGCGTCATCGTGTGGAGTGCGGCCACCGTGGCCGCGGGCTTCGCCGGTGGGTTCGGCGCGCTCCTCACGAGCCGCGCCATCATCGGCGTGGGCGAAGCCGCGTATGCGACGGTGGGACCGTCGATCCTCGGTGACTGGTTCCCGCCGCAGCGGCGCAGCACGGTGCTGGCCATCTTCTATGCAGCGATTCCCGTGGGCAGCGCGCTGGGGTTCCTGGTCGGCGGTCTCGTGAGCGAATCGCTCGGCTGGCGCGCAGCGTTCTGGATCGCCGGTGGCCCCGGGCTCGTGCTCGGGCTCCTGTGCTTTCGGCTGACCGAGCCCGTGCGCGGCGCGATGGATGAGCCTGCGGCGTCAAGCGGTGCAGCCATCGAGTCCGCGCCTACGACGCGGGCTGTACCAGTGCGCAGTGGCCGCCGCGAGGCGCTCTGGACGCTCGCCACCAACGCGCAGTGGATGTGGTCGGTTGCGGGCTACACCGCCTACACGTTTTCGCTCGGCGCACTCGCCGTCTGGATGCCGGCGTTCATGCAACGCGAGCGGGGGTGGTCACCGGAATCAGCGGCGATCACCTTCAGCGGCATCGTGGTGGTGACGGGCTTCCTTGGCACGATCGCAGGCGGAGCCATCGATGCGCGGCTCGCGCGCGGCCGCGCGGCACCGAGCCTGGTGCTCTGCGCGATCACCGCACTGGTCGCGGCGCCGCTGCTCATGCTGGCCATCGCGACACAGGATCACACGATCTGCATCGTGGCCACGGGAGTCGGTTGCTTCATGGCGTTCGTGTCGCAGGCCCCGATCAATGCCGCGATCCTCAACAGCGTGGGATCCGATGCGCGCGCCTTCGCCGTCGGCATGAGCACGCTCATGATCCACGTGCTGGGCGATGTGCCGAGCCCATGGCTCGTGGGCAAGGTGAGCGATGCAACCGGCTCGCTGGCCAAGGGTCTGGGGCTGGTACCGATCGGCTTCGCGGCTGCGGCGCTGATCTGGGGCGTGGGAGCGATCGCGCTGCGCCGTCGGCCGTAGGATCCCGCGCCGTGCTGATTCACGTCGCGAATCTCCTGCTCCTGGGGTGCTACCTCGTCCGCGACATCCTGCTGCTTCGCGTGGCGGCGGTCGTGGCGAGCGGGTGCTTCATCGCGTATTTCATGATGCTCGAGGTTCCCAACTGGGAAGCGGCGGCGTGGAACGTGGTCTACGTGGTGGTGAATGCCGTGCAGATCGCGTTGCTCGTGCGTGAGCGCATGCGCGGGCAGCTCACGCCTGCGGAAGCGGCCCTTCGCGAGCGGATCTTCCCGTGGATGCCCGCGCACAAGTTTGCGACCTTGGTGCGTCTCGCGTCACCCGCGCGCGTGGGGCCCGGGGATCCTGCGCTCGTCGAGCGTGGGCACCCCGTGTCCGCTCTGTGGCTGGTCGAGGGCGGCGAGCTCGAGGTCCTGATCGACGGCCGGCGCGTGGCCACGTGCATTCCTGGTGATTTCGTCGGCGAAATGGCGTTCATCGATCGCGCCGCGGCGTCGGCCACGGTGCGCGCCTGTGCACCGAGCACGCTGCTGGTCTGGAATGCCGAGCGTCTGCATGCCATGCTGGGCGACGAGCCCGAGATCCAGCGCGGCTTCCACGCGGCGCTGGGGACCAACATGTCGCAGAAGCTGCGACGCAAGGCCATGCAGGCCGTCAGCGGCTCGGTCTGACGCGCGCGCTCAGCGCTCGGGCATCTCTTCGTCGTCGGGTGCGCGCGGCGCCTCGCGTGGTTCGGGCTCAGGTGCAGGTTCCCGCGCAGCGCGGCGAGCGGCTTCCGCCTCTTCTTCCTGGATCTTCAGGTCCTTCTCGCTGGTGACCATCAGCACGAAGCCGCGATCGATGACCAGGTAGTCGTTCGTGCCCACGATCGCGTGCCCACGGACCACACCGGCTCCGAGCGCGCGATCACCCGACTTGGCGCTGTGGAATTGTGCTTCGTCGATCGCGATCAAGGCGCCGCTGGGCAGCTCCATGACCATGCTCACGGCACCGAGTCCCAAGTCAACGGATGGCTTCAGCACGCCGATCGCCACGAGCGGCGTGCCTGGTTCATCACCGAAGCCGCCGGCGAGTCGCTGCGCCGCCTTGTCGACAGCCTCAGCATTCCGTGTGCGGGCAAAGTCCGTGATCGAATCGAACACCTCGGTCAGGATCTTGGTCGCGGGAGCGTTCTTCGCCAGTTCATCCGGGCACCCGGCCATGGCGAGCACGAGGGCATCGAAGCGTTGCATGATCAGCTCGGGCTTCGCCGAGCCGGTGCCCTTGCAGGTCGAGCAGGCATCCTGTTCGTGATAGATCTGTCCCTTGGTGAAGAGCTTCTCGGCCTTGCGCGTGCGCTGGCGCACGACCGTGCCGTCGCCGCCGCAGGCTTCGCATGCCATGCTGCGACGCAGCGACCGGGCCGCCTGCGCGACTTGGCTCGGGGTGGTCTTCTTGACCGCAGCCGGTTCAGGAAGCGCTGGCGATGCGGCGCTGCTCTCGGCAGCCACAGGCGCAGCATCCTGCGCCACGACCGGCACCGCCAGCGCGCAGCACGCCACAGCAAGCATCGTTCTCAGGATCGTGTTCATGGAGCCACCTCCTCGTTCGGCTGGGCGCTGGGGGCCTCTTCAGCGGGAACTGCGATTTCCTCGGTGATCTCCTCGATCACGACTGCGCCGTCGGGGGCAGGTTCGGGGTCCCATTCGACCCAGGAACCGCTGGCATCGAAGTCGGGCCGCAGGATGCCCGACTCGACCATCTGGTCGGTGAGCGATTGCCAGCGGCGCGCCTCCATGCGGCCAAGCTGTGCTGGTGCCATGCCCTCGGGCATGATCAGCGGCCGCTGCGCCCTGGAGCAGAGCTCCATCGACTGCTCATCCATGGCGCGGTTGAGCTTCATCATGCGCGCGTGGTAGGGGGTCGGATTCTCCAGGTACGCGGCCCATCCTTCCCGCACGCAGTCGACGAACGCTTTCACGCCGTCCGGGTCGGCGTCGACGCGCTTGGACGTGGTGATCAGCACCGTGGAATAGGGATCGAAGCCGCAATCGCTGACCATCAGGCACTTGGTCTGGATGCCGTTGCGCAGCAGCGTGATCGGTTCGCTGCTGCACCAGCAGACCACCCCGAGCTTCAGGTCGCGCTCGAACGTCGCCACGCCGGGCGAGCGGCTGACGAGCGTCACGCCCTGGTCGCCGAGCATGTCGTTCATGTGGCGCACGAACGGCAGCCCCGGCTCGATCTCGATCGTCAGCCCCGTGGTCCATGCCTGCGCCAGCGTCTGCGCAGGGTTGGAGTCATGCAGCATGATGGCGGTCGGCGCGTGCTGGAACGTGGCGAACAGCCCGACCACGTCTTGGCCGCTCGCGCGCGCGAGCAGGATCTGGTCCGCCTGCGCGACGGCATAGTCGCAGGTGCCCGCGGCGACGAGCGTGCAGGTCGGCGTGCCACCAGTGCCTTGCAGCAGGATGACCTTGTAGCCCGCGCGCTCGAAGATGCCGTCCTCGACCGCAGCGAAGAGGCCGCCGAACTCAGGCTCGGCGACCCAGTTGAGCTGGAGCGTGATGGGAGTGAGCGAGGGCGGCTCGACCGGTGCCTGAGCGGCAGGCTGGTCGGCGGCCTGGG
>JASGCG010000104.1 GCA_030054235.1 Bacteroidia bacterium | reverse complement strand
CTCGCATCAGGAATGGCCGGGGCCGCTCGTGGTGTGCGCGCTTGGCATGCGGCGTCGATCGTCGTGATCGTCGTGGTGGTCGGTGCACCATCGGCGCTCCTTGACATCGGGTTCCAACTCAGCGTCGTCGTGGCTGCGGCTCTGGCCGCATGGGCCAGCCGTGCACCACGGATCGCGAACACCTGGGCTGATCGACTGGTGGCTTCGGGTGCACCCGCCGGATCGCTGCGAGCGCGGCTTCGAGCGACCATCGAGGGGATGTTGGCGGCCTTGATCGTCGGCACGATCGCGTGCTTGGCCAGCACGCCGATCGTCATGCATCACTTCGGTTCGATCACCCCGCTCGTCGTGCCGGGATCGATCGTCGCGGCACCGCTGTCGGCGGCCATCGTGACGCTGTGCACCATCGCGCTGCTGTTCGCCGCCGCCAGCAGCACGATCGCCGCGTGGATCGTCGCCCCGGCGGCGTGGTGTGCTGCTGCCTTCGCGACCTTGGCCGACGTCCTCGCGATGTGGACAGGCGCTGCATGGAGTGTCGAACCCATCCATGGCTTGGCGTGTGTCGGGGCCTTGGCGTGCCTGGTCATGGCCATGCATCGATCGCGCACCACACCACGATCACGCCTCAGGCAACGAACCCACTTCACTCCTGCGTGGCTCGCACCGCCCCTCGCCGCACTGGCGTGGTGGGCCTGGCCAGCGCGATTCGACCTTCGCGTCACGGTGCTCGATGTCGGCAACGGCTCGGCGTGGATCGTGGAGCATGGCAACACCGTGGCCTTGGTCGATGGTGGGAGCCTCGATGTGCCTGACGTCGGTGCACGGACGATCGTGCCGGCGTTGCGGGCGCTCGGCATCAGCGAGCTCACGATGGTCTCGCTTTCGCATGCGGATCTCGATCACCTGAATGGGCTGGTGGATGTGCTCGAGCGCTTGCCAGTGCAGTGCGTGGTGACCACACCTTGTGTGATGGAGGGTGCCTGTCCCGGGACGCCGTCGGAACGCGTGCTCGAAGGCGCATGGCAGGCGGGTTGCACGGTGATGGCCATCGAAGCACACGATGTGCTCAAGCTCGGCGATGAGTCGTGGTCGGCGCTGCATCCCCATGTTGGCGTGGCACCCTTTCCCCGCAACGAGTCCAGCCTCGTGTGGCTGGTCCGTGCCCCTGGTGCGTCCTTGTTGCTGACCGGCGACATCGAGGAAGAAGGATCTCGGCGCGTGCGTGCAGTGATCGATGGTGCCGTCGCGCCAGGGCACACTCTGTTGATGGAACTCCCGCATCACGGCAGCTTCCGGCCCGGGGTGGCTTCGCTCATCGAGCACCTGAAGCCCGCATGGATCGGCCAGAGCACAGGGCCAGCGCGCTTGGCACGCGATCGATGGGCGTGGCTCGATGCTTCGACCGATCGCAGCGTGACGGCGCGCGATGGTGCGATCCGCGTCACGGTCACTGGTGGAACCATGACGATCAAACGATGGGAACAGGGGTGGCGCGATCTGGATCGGTCTACGGCGCAGCCTTGATGAAGACAAGGTCCGCAAGGTCCATCACGCAACCAACCGGTCCTGCCTTGCCGGGTACAAGCTCCAGCTCGACCGTGCCGGGCTTGACCACCATGCGCATCGATCGGATGTCCGAACGGGCGTCGATCCTGGCCAGTTCCACACCAGCTTGCCGCACCACCAGCGCATGATCGGCCAAGGTCCGAACCCGGTCAGGCACGAGGACCTGACTGACGAGCACGCCATCTGCGGCGATCGGGATGGACCACGATCCAGGACCGCGCAGCAGCGCCTGCATCGAGCCAAGCCGGCCCGGACCAGCCAGTTCGAGGCTCGGCGTGATGCCGGGCAGTGCCGACCATGCTGATGGTGCGGGTGATGCCGTCGGTGGAGTGGTGGTGCCGGTCGGAGCGCTTGGAACTCCGCTGGGGACCAGGTTGGGCGCCGCGCCCGGAGCCGCACCTTGCATCCGGACGGCGAGTCCCTCACGCGACAGTGCTGGTGTGGCCATCCCAAGCACTTGGTCGATGCGCAGGCGCAGTTGGAACATCTTCTCGCTGGACGGCACCGGGACCTTCAGGCGCAGGAGCGTGCCGTCGCGCTCGATCGAATCGGCATCGATGATCGCACCATCGTCGACCCAGACACGCAAGCGGTTGTTCGTCGCAGGCGCATCGGCAGTCTGAACGAACTGCACGCTCGCGATGAGCTCATCGTCAATCGTCCTCGTCGCACCATCGACATCGATCGTGACCGTGCTTCCGAAGTCCGTCACAAGCCCGTCGATGGTGTCGCCATTGCGCAGCGTGATGCGATCGGCATCGAGCGTGCCGGTGGGAACATCCACACCAACCGCTGTCCACGCACGAAGCGCCGAAAGGGGGAGTGTCAGCAGCATCGGGCCGGCGCGCCATCGGACCGTGCCGGGTTCTGCTGCCTCGCCTAGGTCCACGGTGCCAGGCAAGCACTGTCCATCCGACAGCCAGACCGCCTGGCTGATGGCGCGTGGAGCCACAGCCAAGGGCCACACGAGGGCACATCCTTGCGCGGAGCCGATGGAGACGCCTGATGCCGTGCCGATCCACGGCGCCGACAGGGCATCGCGCTCAGGGATCCGGATGATCGAACCATCCTGGTGCAGCAGAATCGTGGTGCCGAGGACAAGATCAGACGCTTCATCAGCGTCATCGGCATGCGACGCCAGCACGAGCGTCGCTGCCACGGAACACGCCATGATCAGCTTGATGGTGAATCGCGTCATCGCTGGAAGATCGGCAGGTAGCGATTGGGCATCTGCATCACGATGAGCGACATCGCCGTCGCGTAGGCGGGTCCATTCTGGTGATCGACCCAGAGGCCGTCGCGTTCCTGGGTCGCCATGAATCCATCGCGCGCCTGCGGCCACCAGTCGCGCCACCACGATCCACCGGCCAGGTACATGGTCTGCGCGGTGTAATAGGCGCCGTAGTGGAAGTGCGGTGTGCCCATCGGGCCGCCTGCGTTGGTGCCGTCGCTGCGCGCGATGTACGAGAGGCCCCGCGTGATCGAGTCACCTTCATAGACGCCGGCATAGAACAGGCTTGCCACACCCGCCGCGCTTCGAGGCCACGCGCTCTGTCCGAGCGCCGTCATGTAGCGGAAGCCTCCGTCGTCGTTCTGGCAGCGCAGGATGTAGTTGATCGCCGCATCGATCGTCTCGCGCGGCACCTTGATCCCGGCGTTGCGCGCACTGCGGAGCGCCATGACCTGGCAGATCGTCACGCTGACATCGGCGTCGTTGGGCACGGGGTTGTAGCGCCAGCCACCCTCGGCATTCTGGCTGGCCACGATGAGCTGCACTGCGCGCACGAGCGTGTCGCGGACCCGCGTGTCCTGCGGATTCATGCCGTAGATCTCGCCCAGGAAGAGCGTGCTGAAGCCGTGTCCATACATCGGCCCCGCTGTTGCCTCGGCCGAGAGCAACCCGCTCTCGGTCACGTTGCTCAGGACGAACTCGAGGGCCTTCGAGACCTGGTCGCCGTACTCGCCACGACCAGGCAGGTGACCGTCCGCCATGAGGGCCAAGGCGCACAGGCTCGTGATGCCGCTGTGCCGACCGAAGCGGCCGCGACCGAACGAGCCGTCATCGTTCTGCAATGCTGCAAGGGCACGAAGGCCACGATCGACGCTTGCGCGCCATGCCGGCGTGGTTTCACCCTCCATCGGGCGGTTCTCGGCGCCGGCATCGTCACCAACCTGGGCCTGCACGGGTGGCGCTTGCACCACCGGTGCTTGGCCAAGCACGGCGGGCGCGAGCATGGCCGACACGAGCAAGACCGGCATCATGGCTTGGACTCCTTGGCCACGCGCTCGTAGTAGCGCTCGGTCCATGTTCGATAGACGCTGCTCATGCGTTCACGCATGCCTTGGCGCATCTGTTCGCGCACGCGCGGCGGAAGCGCGCCCCATTCAGCCTCACCAGCCAGGAATGCGTCCGGATCGAGCGGGTCCTCCATGGCAGGGCCGTCGCCTTGCTGCTCGCCAGAGCTGGCACCTTGCCGATCCTTGCCGTTGCGTTCCTGTCGATTGTTGCGTGCGTTGGCGCGGCGCTGTTCCTCGCCTTCGTTCGACTGCTGGCCCGAGGCGCTCTGCTGGCCGGGCTTGGGCTTGCCTGAACTCGAGCTCGATGATGAGCTGGATGACGAGCTCGATTGTTGTTGCTGTTGTTGGCGGCGCGACGCCTCGTCGATGATCGCATCGAGACGGGCAAGGATCTCGTCCTGCGTCCGCGTGACGTCGGCCGCCGCCGCCGATCGATCGAGCAACTCCGTCGAGCGGCGCATGCCTTCGATCGCGCGCTCGAAGGTGTCCGCCAGCTTCTGCTCGCCAAGATCACGATCGAGCCGGGCGCGTGCATCATCCTGTGCAGCCTGCGACCCGTCACCGTCACCCTCGATGCCGAGGAGTTCATCAAGGGTCTTCGCTCGTGGCGGCTCGGTGACCTGTGGCGGCGCGTCTTGCGCGGCGGCCGTGGCCGCGAGCAGCATCACGCAGAGGCCTTCGCGCATGATGGTCATCATGCCATGCTTCACGCTGGAGGTTGGCCGGTGGTTCATGGTGTGACCTCAGGTTCCTGGGCGTTGGGATCGACTGGTGTGATGCGCGGGGCTCCGCCCTCAGCTTGCATGATCGCTTCCCGCAGCCGACCTGCCATGGCTTCGAGCCGTTCCTGGGCTTGTCGCAAGGTCGGCACGATCGATGGATCGCCGCCGTCCGACAAGGCGCGAACAGTGCGTCGGCCGAGCTTGGCTTGCAGGTCGCGCAGCAACTTGAGTTCCGCGATCGGCAGGATGCCGCCTTGTTGGCCACCACCTCCGGCGCCACCAGCTGCATTGTTCTGCTGATCGCCCTGATCGCGTGCCTCGGCGAATCGGTCCTTCTCCTTGGACTTGTCGGCCAGGGCACTGGCGAGTCCCGCCAGCGTGTCGAGCGTGTCGCGCGCCGCATCCGTCGCCTCGGCCAGTCCACCTGATCGGCGGAACGCCTCGGAAGCGCGCGCGCTCGAGGCGCCTGCCTGCGAGAGCGCCTCGCCGAAGATCTCGCTCTTGGCAACCTCGCCGTCCGCCATCAGTGCACCGATGCCCTCGGCAAGTTCGTCCTGCGCGAGGGCGAGGCGGCGACCCTCCACGAGCCGACGGCGAGCATCGGCTTGCTCGCCGAGTTCCGTGGCGCCTTGCACGATGGCGGTCTCTTGGGCCACGAGCGCCTTGCACTGGTCGGCCAATCGCTGCTGGGCCTGGCGTTGTTCATCCTGCTTCGCTTCGTTGGCGGCGGCCTGCGTCGCTTCGAGCGCGCGGCGCAGGTCCTGTTGTGCGGCCTCGATGGCCTGGTTCACGTCGGCTCGACCGGCGAGTTCCTGGAGCGCTGCAAGACGAACCAATGCTTGCTCCTCGTGACCGATCGCGGGCGTGATCAGCCTGATCACCGCATCGAGCCGTCGCTCCATGCGCATGGCTTCGTCGAGCGCGGCGTTGGTGTTGCGGCGCAAGCGCTCGACATCACCGCTGATCGCCTGTGGCGGCAGGGGGTCGTCTTCCCCAAGATCGTCGACCGACTGCATCGATGCCTCGGCATCGGCAATCAGTTGCTTGAGTCGATCCGCAAGTTCCTCGGCGATGCGCTTGAGCACGGTCGACTCGAGCCGTTGGGCTGCATCGAGGTCCTCTTGCATGCGTGCAAGCGACTCGAGGGCCTGCTCGGCCGATCGCTGTGCCTGCTGCATGGCGTTGTCGCGCGTCTCTTCGCCTGACTGCTCCACCTTGCCGACCACGCCCTCCTCTTGGGCACGGCCCGCGGCCTGCTGCATCGCCGCGGCCTGCGCCGGGTCTGATTGCTCGAGCTCATCGCCTTGTGCCTTGATCGACTCCGCTGCCTCGCGCAAGGCCTGCGCCGTCTCGGCATCGCGTTGTGCGATCCGATCGAGCGCTGCACGTTGACCGGGGGGCAATTCATCACGCGACTTGCCCTGCACTTGTTCCGCCAACGCCTTGCGCTCGGCCTGGCTGGCCTGGATCGCCTCGGCTGCGCGTGCCAGCGACTGCGATGCCTCCCAGCTCTTGGTGTCGCGATCGAGCAGTCGCGCTGCCGCTTCCAAGGTGGCCTGTGCCGCTTCCTGCTGCTCGGTGAGTTTGGGTGTGCGCCAGTCCGTTGGGTCGCTCGCGGTCGCCGTCTCGCTGGCAGA
>JASGCG010000103.1 GCA_030054235.1 Bacteroidia bacterium | reverse complement strand
TGATCCAGGACCCATGCCGGTGGATTTGTCCGCTGCAAGGCGAGTTGCGCACCCTTCCACGCGGGCGTGCCGAGCGCGGCTTGCGAGCCGGTCTCGTCGAAGATCACCGCGATCCGGTTCGATCGCTCGCACCCGGTGGCGAAGGCGAGCGCACATGCAACGATGCCAAGGCGTTGGATCATGCAGCCAGTGTAGATCGAAGCTCCCGCCGATCGGCGAGGGCTCACGCCGTGACCGACGGCAGAGGTGTGTTCACCGCGCGGGGGCGTCCGTCACGCAGCGGAACCCAAGATGCTGCAGCGACGAGTCGGCGGTGCAGGCCATCCGTGCGCTCGGCCTGTAGCTCGAGCAGTACGACGGATTGCAGAGGAACGAACCACCACGGTGCACGCGACTCTCGCTTGAGTAGGGGTTGCGCGGATCGCGTGTGGTGCTTGGGCCGCTCGGGCAGGTGATCACGCCGGCGCCGCCCGACGCCTGCACGCGCTCGCTGTACTCACCGGGTGCGTACTGATCGTTGCACCACTCCCACACGTTGCCGGCCATGTCGACCAGGCCGTAGCCGTTGGGCGCGTACGAGCCCACGGGTGCGGTCGTGACGAAACCATCCTCGCGCGTGTTGCGGTACGGGAACTCGCCCTGCCAGACGTTGCACCGTGTGGCATCCAAGGGTTCGTTGCCCCAGACGAATGGCGCACCATCGAGGCCGCCCCGCGCGGCGTACTCCCACTCGGCCTCCGTCGGCAGGCGCTTGCCAGCCCACGCGGCGTAGGCTTGGGCATCCTCGAACGCGACCTGCACCACGGGGTGATTGCCCTTGCCCTCGATCGATGAGCCGGGGCCTTCAGGATGTCGCCAGTCGGCGCCGCTCACCCATCGCCACCACTGGCTCGCGTCATCGGTGGGGACGGCCTCGGTGGTCGGGGTGAAGACCAGTGAACCAGGCTGGAGCATCTCGTCCGGCGGCTTGGGGGTGCCGGGCGGTACCTGCTGCTTCAAGAGTTCCCAGTCGACGGGGCGTTCCGCCACGGTCACATACTTCGTGGCAGCGACGAAGGCCGCGAACTCATCGTTGGTCACTTCGTGCCGATCGATCCAGAAGCCCTTCATGCGCACGCGATGGGCAGGCCGTTCATCGGGGCGCGCATCAGGTGCATCGCTGCCCATCGTGAATTCGCCAGCCGGGATCCACACCATGTCGGCGGGTTGCGCGGTGGGATCCGAGCATGCGGCCAGGAGCATGAGCGGCGCGAGCGGGATCGACAGGGCCGCGCCACGACAGCCGACGTTTACGATCGAACCAAGCCGGCTGCCGCCGCGGACCAAGCGCTGCCTGCCCGCGTGTGCAGTCATCACGCGCCCCACTCCGGCCCGAACGCGAACTCGTAGTTTTTCCAGCGGCCGATGGAGCCGCGGTTGATGGACTTCCGCACCTGCTCATGGCTCAGCGTGAGCACGGTGCGCGCATTTTCCTGCGGCGCGAGCACGCGCTCGTCCATCGGCAGGCCAAGGCGTGCGAGCACGCGCTCCATGTGGCCGCGCGGATCCTCGACCATGTCCTCGTAGCGAATGTCCTCGTGCGGAATGCCGAGCGTGCGCAGGGCGAGCGGTGCGAGCTCGCGCTCGGCGGCGATGACTTGGCGGATCGAGTCGAGGGAACCGGTCCATCCGAACGCCTGCGGATGGAAGTTCGACAGGAAAAGACTGGTCGCCGTATCACGCGGATCGCGCTCGATGCGCAGGCAGACCGCGCCGGGCAGCACCGCCGCGATCGCGGGCAGCCATCGCCACGCGTGCAGCGTCTTGTCGAAGCTCACCTTGGCACCGGGGCGGCGCAACGAGGCCGCACCGTTCAGGTAGTCGCGCTGGAGATCGCGCGCCTTGGCTGGTGTGACTGAGGCGATGCGATCGGGCCAGCATCCTTCGGCCATGATGCCGTGACCGAAAGCCTGCACGCCCTCGAACTCACCGATGCCACCGACGGCCGGATGCCGGTCGAGCATCTGTTCGAGCAGTGTGGTGCCGCTGCGCGGCATGCCGACCACCATCGCCACGCCGCGAATGGGCGGCGCCACGGGCTTGCACCATCCCGCGGGGCCCTTGAGCAGTTCAACCTGTTTGCGCGCATCGGCGAGCAGGCTCTCGAGATCGAAGCCCGTTCCGGTGGTTGCATGCAGGTGCGAAGCCAGGTCGAAGGCGCGACGGTAGAGCCCGGCTGCATCGAGCATGCGCACGGCCTCGAAGCCCGACACGCGCCGCTCCAGCGCAGGGGCAGAGCCGCGTGCGTTCTCTTCGAGCATGTCCATCGCTGCGGCGGGGTCCGTGGACTTGATCACGCGCGCACGGGCCAGGACCGATCGAGGATCGTTCAGCCACGGACCGCCCGCAGCCACGAAGGCCGCGAGCTCATCGACGCGACCCGACCGATGCAGCACCTCGGCCAGCGCGAACGAGGCCTGCACGGCATGGGGCCCGCCGGCAGCGACCAGCGGCCGCAGGCGCCCGAGCGCGCGATCACTGCGTCCGAGCCGGTGATCGATGAGCGCGCGAAGGAAGTCGACATCGGGCCCGCCTGCACCGAGCTTCATGGCCTTGTCCATCGCGGCATCGGCCGTGGCGCAGCGGCCGAGCCCGAACGTCGCGCGGGCCAGCGCGAACCACGCCGCAGCGTTGCGCGGCTCGGCCTTCGTCGCGGACTCCGCCAGCGGGATCGCCTGCCCAAACGCGCGCTTGGCGAGGAGCTCGTTGATCTGCGCGATCGGCATCACTGGCGGCATCGCCGCATCGTAGGGAATCGGCGTGCACGGGCGTACACTCGCCGCGTGCCGATGATCGCGGTCATGTTCGCCTGCGTCGCCCTAGGCGGCGGCATCGACTACAACCGGGACGTGCGTCCGATCCTCGCCGATCGGTGCTTCGCCTGCCATGGTCCTGATGCGGCTGCGCGCAAGGCGGGATTGCGGCTGGACACTCCTGAGGGAGCGCTCAAGCTGCTGGCGTCGGGACGCGCCGCCGTCGTGGCCGGCGATCCAGCCCACAGCGAACTCGTGGCCCGGATCCACAGCGCGGATCCTGATGTCGTGATGCCGCCGCCTGAACTCAAGCGGCCCTTGAACGAGGCCGAGCGGGCCATCCTCGTGCAGTGGATTCAAGAGGGCGCGCAGGTCGATCCGCATTGGGCGTTCGTCGCGCCGCACGCGCCGCGCGCCATCCCCGCGGTGCCCAGTGATGCTGGTGCGCGCGATCCGATCGATCGGCTCATTCGTGCGCGCATCGCAGCGCGTGGGCTCCATTCCGCGCCCGAAGCCGATCGCGCCACGCTGCTGCGTCGCGCGTCGTTCGCGCTCACCGGCCTGCCGCCCACTCCCGAAGAGATCGATGCCTTCATCGCGGATCAGGCGCCGGGTGCCTTCGAGCGTCGCATCGATGCGTTGCTTGCGAGCCAACGTGCTGCGGAGCACATGGCCACCACCTGGCTCGACCTAGCTCGCTGCGCCGACACGCATGGCTACCAGTCCGATGCGCCTGCCTTCACGTGGCCATGGCGCGATTGGCTGCTGCAGGCTCTGCATCGCAACGAGCCCTACGACCGCTTCGTGCGCGCGATCATTGCTGGCGACCTGCTGCCCAATGCCACGGCCGAGACCCGCGTGGCCACGGCCTTCCATCGCCTGCACCGCATGACTGAAGAAGGCGGCTCGATCGCCGAAGAGTTCAGGCAAGAGGGCATCGCCGATCGCGTGAGCACCTTCGGCGCCACCTTCCTTGGCTTGACGCTCGAGTGCGCGCGCTGCCACGACCACAAGTACGACCCGATCCCGACGCAGGAGTTCTACGGGCTCGCCGCAATGTTCGGCAGCATCGACGAGAACGGCATGAAGTCGTACGCGCACGGTGGCTTCCAGCCGCCACCGACGGTGCGCCTGGCCACGCCCGAGCAGGAGGCGACCACGGCAGCGCTGATGGCCACTGCCGAAGCAAAGCACGCAGCATGGCGTGCTGCACTCGAGGCGATCGACCCTGTTGCAGGGTCTGCCGCCGTTGCTCCGCTCGGGGCCGATGGTTCAATCGTCCTGCCCGCAGCCACGGGCCACTGGCCCTTCGACACCTTGGCCGATGGCCAGAGCCCCAACGCGATCGATCCTTTGAAGCCCGCCACCACGGATCGTGGCCGAGGCGAGCAGCTCGGCATGGCCGCACTCACGGCGGGTCAGGTGGGCCAAGCGCTTGCCTGCGATGGCGATGGTGGCGTGGCGCTGCAGGGGACCGGTGGCTTGTCACGGCATGATCCGATCACGATCGCGCTGTGGATGCGTCCCGGCGAGCGGTCCGCGCGCGCCACGATCCTGCACACGAGCGGCTTCTACACCAACGATGCGGATGGCTCCGGCATCGAGCTGATGCTCGAGGATGGACGGCTTCGCTGGAGCGTCCTGCACCTGTGGCCTGGCAGTGCGGCGAGCATCCGCACGGTGGATGAGCTTCCCATGGGCCAATGGTCGCTGGTCACCGTGGCGTGGGATGGACTGGGCCGTGCCGCGGGTCTGTCGATCTGGATCGATGGCCGGCGTGCGCGCACCGACGTCGTGCGTGATCACCTTGATGGTCCGATCGCTGCCGCCCCGATCGAGGTCGGCTCGCGCTCGCGCGATGCGGGGTTCCGCGGCGGGTCCATCGATGAGCTGCGGTTCTGGCGTCAGGCGCTCACCGATGCCGAAGTCGCTGTCCTGGCAGCCCGCGAGGTGACGCCGGACGATCGCCGGTCCCATGCGGCGTGGCAAGCAGCCACGGCACAGCGCGAAGCTGCGCGATCAGCCGTGATAGCACGTGATGCGCACCTCGATGCGATCCCGCGCATGCCGTGCATGCAGGACTCGCCCTATGCCCGCGCCACGATGGTGCTCACGCGTGGTGCCTACGACCAGCCCGATCCCAAGCGCCCGGTGCAGCCTGGCGCGATCGCTGCGGTGCTGCCGTTTGCAGCCAGTGCAGGCGCCACGCGCGCGGACCTGGCAGCGTGGCTCGTCGATCCGCGCCATCCGCTGCTGGCGCGCGTCGAGGTCAATCGCCTGTGGGCCCAGTGTTTCGGCAACGGACTCGTGGAGACGCTGGAGAACTTCGGCACGCAGGGCAGCGCGCCGATGCACCCGGATGTGCTGGATCTCTTGGCGCATGACTTCGTGCACGGTCCGTCAGCGTGGGATCGCAAGGCCATGCTGCGGCGCATCGTGCTCAGTGCAACCTTCCGCCAGTCGAGCGCGGTCGATGCCGCGGCACGCGCGCAGGATCCCGCGAACCTGCTGCTTGCCCGCGGCCCCAGCGTGCGCGTGACGGCCGAGCAAGCGCGCGACGGTGCGTTGCTGGCAGGAGGCCTCCTGGTTGAGCGCATGGGTGGACCCAGCGTTCGGCCCTACCAACAGCCTGGAATCGCCGCACAAGCGGGCCAGTCCGATGGCTACCAGCCCGACGCAGGCGAGGGCGCGCATCGCCGCAGCCTGTACACCTTCCGCAAGCGCACCGTGCCGCCGCCGAGCATGCTGACGTTCGATGCCGGCACACGCGAGGCGTGCCAGCCGCGCCGCTCCAGCACCACCACGCCGATGCAGGCGATGGCGCTGCTCAACGACCCGATCTTCATCGAGTGCGCCCAGGCGATCGCCGCACGGGCCATGCGCGATGCCACGACACGCACCGAGCGGATCGAGCGCGTCTTCCGGTTGCTGGTCGGGCGCGCCCCGCACGACGATGAACTCGCGCCGCTCACCGTGCTGGTGGCGAGCCAGACGGAGGCCTTCGCCAACGATGGCGCGGCGGCACGTGCGGTCTCGGGCAGCGATGATCCCGAACAAGCGGCGCTCGTCCTGGCCGCGTCGACCGTGATGGCCAGTGATGCCTTCGTGATGGTGCGATGACCATGAGCCGCCGACCACCGAGCTATGACGACCTGATGCGCGCCTCGCGGCGGCACTTCCTGGGCGCGTCGGCGCTCGGCCTGGGTGCGCTCGCAATGGGCGATGTGCTGGCCACGGCACCGGCGCCGCAGGGGCCGTCGTTCGCGCCGCGGGCCAAGCGCGTCATCTACCTCTTCCAGTCGGGCGGTCCATCGCAGTTCGAGACGCTTGATCCGAAGCCGGGGCTCCGTGCGCTGCATGGGCAGCCGCTGCCAGCGAGCGTGCTGGGATCGCAGCGGCTCACGGGAATGAGTGGCTACCAGGCGAGCCTGCCGATCGCATCAAGCTTCGTGGGTGCGTCCAGGCACGGGGCGTCGGGCATCGAGCTGTCGGACCTGCTGCCGCACACGGCCAAGGT
>JASGCG010000102.1 GCA_030054235.1 Bacteroidia bacterium | reverse complement strand
CACTCCGACCGGGTGAGTGCGTTCAGCGCCTTGCTCGCCCGCAAGGCCGGCCTCGGCGATCACTTCATCGACATGGCCCGCACCTGCGGGCTCGTGCACGACATCGGCAAGATCGGCGTGCCCGAGTCCGTGCTGCGCAAGCCCTCGCGCCTTGACGAGGACGAGTTCGCGTTCATCAAGCAGCACCCGGACATCGGCCACGCGATCCTCATGGACATCCCGCAGCTGCGCGAGGTGCTGCCGGGCGTGCGCCAGCACCACGAACGCTGGGATGGCAAGGGCTATCCCTTCGCGCTCGGTGGCGACGAGATCAGCATCCTTGGCCGCGTCGTCGGCATTGCCGATGCCTTCGATGCGATGACGAGCGCGCGCTTCTACCGACCCGCGCGCCAGGTCCAGGAAGTGCTCGACGAGGTCGCACGCTGCGCCGGAACGCACTTCGATCCCGAACTGGCCAAGATCTTCGCCGCGATTCCCGTGGCGGAACTTGCGCCGCTCGTGGCGCCGCCAGTCTCGCCGACGGATCCTGCCGCAGCGCTCAAGAAGCCCGCGTGATCGAGTCGAACGCGGAGCGCTGGTGCACGCCGCGCACTGGCGGCCGATGTCCGCTGCGTGGCATCACACGAGCGTGATCGGTTCGGTCGCGAACGCGCGCAGCGTGGTGCCGTGGCGCAGCATGAAGACGGTCCACGCGCGCCTGCCCCGTCCTCGCCATGCACGCGCGAGCGCATCCGGATCGACGGCCTTGCCGCGCGTCTTCACGGTGACCTCGCCTGCGTCATGGTCGCGCAGCCACGCGAGCGCCGCATCGGTGCGCCAGGGGATCTCCGCCTCGACGCGGTACCAGCGCCACCACCACGCTTCGTCGTGCTCTGGCATCGGTCCATGCGCGATGCCCAGCCCGACCGCCGCTTCGGCGAGGCCGAGCCGCACGGCGCTCGCACCTGCGAGCCCGCTGCGTTCGAGCGCCGGATCCGGCACGGCGATGCACGCGCCGTAGGCGCCTTCACGCACCGGCATGGGTCCGGGCAAACCGTGCATCGTGCGCACGTCGCTCCCGCGCAGTGCGGTGGCGGCTCGTTCACCGGGATGCCGCGCGCATGCGCCCCACCAGAGCACGGCCTGCACGAGCGTGCGGTCCTCGCTGATGAACTCGAGTTCGCTGCCCGCGGGCGCACCTTCGATCGGCAGATCGATGCCCGGGCCGAGCTTCGCGCCGCCGCCGCGCGAGTCGGCCCACAGCCGTTGCAGCACGTCGAGACCGGGCTCGTATCCATCGAGTCCGTGGTGGCGCGCGCCGCGCTCGTCGCGTCGCGCAGGATCGATGTGCACGAGTCGATCAGCGACCTGCGCACCGCGCACATCGGCGACCTGCACCGGCACGCCCGCATTGCGCGCAGCCATCCACGCGCGCACCGGATCTCGATCGACCCCCTCGGCCGGCGCCACGCGCGCGATCGCCATCAGGTCGCCGCCGATGCCTGAGCACAGGTCGATGGTGGGTTGCCCTGCGAAGCGCTGCGCCTTCCAAGCGGCCACGCGCGCGCTGCTGGCCTGCTCGGTGCCGTGACCATCGCACCAGAGCCCTGCGGCATCGGGGAACTTGGCGATCGCACGCTGCCGCGCTTGCGCGAGTTCAAGGGCCGCACGCACGGCATCGGCATCGCCGAGCTTGCGCAGGGCCATCACCGCGGCTGGCGTGGTGGCACCGACCGAAGCCGCCGCATGGCGCAGGGCACGGCCTTCATCGGTCGCGAGCCACTGCCAGGCAGCGAGCGCGACACCGCTCATTTGCGGCCGAAGTCCGCAGGATTCTCGCCCACGACCGGCGTGTCCCAGAGCCGCACGACGCGGCGCCATCGTGCGCAGGCGGGTGTCGCGATCCACGCGCGTGCTTCGCGCACCAGGGCCGCGAAGCCGGGATCGCAGTCGCCGTCGACGTCGAGCGTGGTCTTGACGATGCCCTTCGTGACCCAGCTGATCGCCGTGCGCGAATCGCTGAACACCTCGCGCGCGGTGTGTTCGCCGGCCTCGAGCCGCTTCAGCGCCTCCACGATCGCCAGGAATTCGCCGAGGTTGTTGTGCCCGAGCGCATGGCGCGCGCTGCGGAAGATCTCGGTCCAGCCGCCCGCGGCGTTGCGCTGCATCCCGCGCCATTCGGTGGGACCGATGAGCCGCGCGCCGAACTTGCTGCAGTCGACGACGATGGCCTCGCCCGCGACCACGGGCCCGGCAGGCCCGGTCGTGGTCGGCGGTCCACCGGCTGCTCGCCCCGACGGGTCCGCAGCCGCCCGCGCCGTCGCGGAACCTCCATCGGATCGACCCGTTTCGCCCGATCCAGCGCGTGCTGGCGTCGATGCCGCACCTGGGCCACTGCTCGCGGTCGGTGCAGCACGGGGCGCAAGCGCCTCCGTTCCGCCACCAGCCTCGCGTGCAGCGCGGGTGAGCGGCAACGCGCGCATCGTCGGCGCTGGTGCGCCTGCGGGTGCGGGGCTGGCGCTCGTCGACCCGCCCTCAAGGATCACGCGCATGGCCGTCGCGGCGGGGCCTTGCGGCACCACACTCGTGCGGCCCTTGCCATTCACGTGCACCTGCAGCTTGCTCGCGCGTCCATCCGGCGGATCGATCGCGATGTCGTAGCGGCCCCACGATCCCTCGTCGAGCAGCCGCGGCGTGCCGAAGAGAAACCCCTGTGGCTCGAGCAGGGCGCGCGCGCGCGCGAGCGCATCATCAAGCAGGCTGAGCGTGCGCGCATCCATGCGCCGCGATCCTCACTTGAGTTCCTTGATCTCGATCGCACGGAACCACACCGGATCGCCGTGACCGCAGAAGTGGATGTGACCGCTCGTGCGCTTCAGGCCGGGGTGATCGCGGCCATCGGGCGTGCCTCCGCGCGAGGCCTCGGCCACATCGGCGTCCACGACCACGTGGCCGTTGAGCTTGACCGTGATGCGCGATCCCTTGGCGATGATCTCTTCCTCGTTCCACTCACCGACGGGCTTCAGGTGACCGCGGCGCGCCGGCACCACGCCGTACACGCTGCAGCAGAACTGCCACTCCTTCAGGTCCTTCCACTTTTCGGCGGTGTCGTCGAGGACCTGGATCTCCATGCCTTCGAAGGCCGCATCGCCATCCTTGGGCGCGCGGATCCCGATGCCGTTGTTGCTGCCCGGTGCGAGCTTGAACTGCAGCTTCAGGTGGAAGTCGCCGTACGCGCCCACGGTGTGCAGGTTGCGGCCGGCAGGTGTGCACTTGATCGCGCCGTCCTCGACGATGTAGCCCGTCGTGTCGCCCGCCCAGCCGGCAAGCGTCCGCCCGTCGAAGAGGCTGGTGAAGCCGCCGTTGGGGGGGGTGGCCGGCTTCGCCGCCGGTGCGGTGCCGCCGTCCTGGCTCATCGCGTGGATGCCCAGGGTGGTTGCGGCAATCGAGACAACGGCAAGGAACGCAGCGAATCGGGTCATGCGAGGAGCCTACCGCCTATCCTTCGCGCATCATGCTGACCTCACTGCTGATCGTCGCGAGCCTTGCCGTGATGCCCCAGGATCCCGCGCCTGCCGCCGCGCCCACCCAAGCGCCCGCCGCCGCGGAGTCGGACATCCCGAAGATCACCGCGTCCCGCATCTGGAAGGAGGCGAAGCTCCGGCGCCCGATCCAGCTCGTGCAGCGCCCCGACAACAACGACCTCGTCTACATCGCGGAGCAGTCGGGCCGCATCGTCGAGCTCGACCGCAGCAAGGACCCCGTCACGACCTCGACCTGGCTCGACTATCGCGATCCGGTGAACGACCAGTTCAACGAGCAAGGCCTGCTGTCGATGGCCTTCCATCCCAAGTTCGCCACGGATCGCCGTGTGTTCCTTTACTACTCGGCCGAGTCGCCGATGCGGGAAGTGCTTGCAAGCATGAAGGTCGGTGACGACGGCAAGCCCGATCCCAAGACCGCGACGATCATCCTCGAGCAGCCGAGCTTCGAGTGGAACCACAACGGCGGCACGGTGCTGTTCGGCCCCGATGGCATGCTGTATCTGTCGTTCGGCGACGGCGGCAGCGGCAACGATCCATGGGGCCACGGCCAAGACATGAACACGTGGCTCGCGAAGGTCATCCGCATCGACGTGGACCGCGTCGAGGCCGGGCAGACCTACTCGGTGCCCGCGGACAATCCGTTCGTGGGCCAGGCCGGCATCAAGCCCGAGATCTGGGCGAGCGGCTTGCGCAACGTGTGGCGCATGAGCTTCGATCGCTCGACCGGTGATCTCTGGGGCGGCGACGTCGGCCAGAACAAGTGGGAAGAGATCGATCTGATCCTCAAGGGCAAGAACTATGGCTGGCGCCCGCGCGAGGGCCGGCACGCCACCCGCGGCGTGAAGGATGCAAGCGACGATGCCTCGCGCTTCGAGGAACCGGTTGCCGAGTACGACCACAGCGAGGGCATCAGCGTGACCGGCGGCTTCGTCTACCGCGGCGCCAAGCACCCATCGATGCAGGGCATCTACCTGTACGGCGACTACCAGTTCGGCACCGTCTGGGGCCTGCGCTACGACACCAAGGCCAGCACGATGACCACGGATCCCGAGCGACTCTTCCGCAAGCGGTTCTGCATCGCGAGCTTCGGTGAGCTCAACGACGGCACGGTCTTGATGTGCTGCACCGAAGGCGGCGCCGATGGCCCGGGCTCGGTCTACGAGTTGGCACCGGTCGACGATTGACGTAAGTCCCTTATTCACAATGGTTTGCGCCGAGAATGCGCCCCTGGCGCATCGGCCGACGCTCTCATCACGAACAAAGTGAGCCTTTCCCGTGTGCCGGCGTTCCGGGTGCGGGCGCGACAGGGCAATCTCCTGTGCTCGGGCTCATTCGGAGTCCGGGCCTGTCCACCTAGGATCCAGACCATGACCAGCCTGACCATCGTTCGTCTCTGCGCCATCGCGCTCACCGCGTCCGTCACCCTGTTGAGCGATGTCGTCGTCGCCATCCCGCAGGATGCACCGGCTGGGCAGCAGGGCGGCCAGGGTGGTGGCCAGCGTGGTCAACGTCGCGATCAGCAAGCAGGTCAGGGCCAGCAGGGCGGTGGCCAGGCTGCTCCGCCGCAGGGTGAGGGCGACCGCGGCCAGCGTGGTGGTGGCGGTGGCGGTCGCGGCGGCATGGGTGGCGGCATGGGCGGCGGCATGGGCCGCATGGGTGGCATGGGCGGCCTCATGCGCCAGTTCACCAGCCGCATGGAGCCCGATTTCATGAAGCGCGATGTGCCGGTCATCCAGGAGCAGCTCAAGCTCGATGATGGCCAGGTCACGGTCGTCGAGACCTTCATCACCGATTACACCGATGCCTTCGAGCCCCTCGCCGAGGAAACCCGCACCGTCATGCAGGAATCCATGCGCTCGATCATGCAATCCTTCATGGGCGGCGGCATGCAGGAGCGCATGCGTGACCTGTTCGAAGGCGTGCAGAAGGACATGGAGGCGCTGCAGCAGGAGAATGGCGGCGCCGAGATCGACCCCGAGGTGCGCCGCAAGCTCTTCCAGGAGCGCATGGACAAGCTGCAGCAGGACGTGACCGCGGAGCGCGCTGCGAACGGCCAGGATGCCGAGCAGCGCCGCATCATGAAGGAGATCGTCGATGCCAGCAACTCCTTCCTGTCCAAGAAGGTCGAGCTGCGCAAGGAACTCGTGGAGGGCGTGAAGGGCGTGCTGCGCCCTGAGCAGGCCGCCAACTGGGATGCCTTCGAGCGCTTCCTGCGCCGCGAGCGCGCCATGGGCAACGGCATCCTCAGCGCCGAGAGCACCAACCTGATCTTCGTGCTCGATGACGCCGACCTGACGCAGGCCGGCATCGATGCGACCAAGCCGATCCTCGACAACTACGAGCTCCAGCTCGACGGCGCGCTCAAGGCACGCGATGAGTTCCTGGAGTCGAGCGAGCCGCGCCTGCTGAAGTCGATGCTCGACGCCAACACGCAGGAATCGACCCGCATCGTCGACCAGCAGATCTCCATGCGCAAGGCGGTCCGCGACATCAACGAGCGCTTCCGCACCGAGATCACGCAGGCCCTGCCCGCTGAGGATGGCGCGAAGTTCAACCTCGCCGCGCTCAAGGCCGGCTACCAGCGCACCTACAACACCACGGCCACCCAGAAGATGTTCGAGGAGGCCGGCAAGATCGAGGGCCTCTCGGCCGAGACCATCGCGGCGATCACCGACCTCGCCTCGCAGTACGAGCGCGAGCTGATGGCCGTCAACGATCGCATCGTTTCGGCCACCAAGAAGCAGGAAGTCGACCGCACCACGGAAGACATGGAGCGCGGCCTGTCCATGA